>DATBKB010000045.1:0-18305 GCA_036556145.1 Candidatus Limnocylindrales bacterium
CACCATCGCCTCGGGCAGGCCCAGCTCGAGGCCGACGGCGCGGACCTCGTCCTTGAAGAGGTAGCGCAGCGGCTCGATGAGCTGGAACCGGAGGTCGGCCGGAAGCCCGCCGACGTTGTGATGCGTCTTGATCTTCTGGGCCGCCTTCGTCTCGGCCGTCGCCGACTCGATGACGTCCGGGTAGAGCGTGCCCTGGGTGAGGAAGTCGATCCGGCCGAGCTTCCCTGCCTCCTCCTCGAAGACGCGGATGAACTCGTCGCCAATGATCTTGCGCTTCCGTTCCGGGTCCTCGACGCCGGCGAGCCGGGCGAGGAATCGCTCGCGCGCATTGACCATGACGAGGCGCATCCCGAGGCTGCGCTCGAACGTCTGCCGCAGCAGCTCGGATTCCTTCTTCCGCATGAGGCCGTGGTCGACGTAGATGCACGTCAGCCGATCCCCGACGGCGCGGTGCACGAGGGTCGCCGCGACCGCGGAGTCGACGCCACCCGACAGCGCGCAGATGACCTTGCCGTCCGAGCGCGTCGCCCTGGCATGGGCGTCGACGCGGGCACGGATCTCGGCGACCGTCGTCTCGATGAAGTTCGCGGCGGTCCAGTCGGGGCGCGCGCCGGCCATCGTGACGACGAAGTTGCGGAGGATGTCGCGGCCTCGCGGGGTGTGGGCGACCTCGGGGTGGAACTGGATGCCGTAGAGGTTGCGGCTGGGATCGACGAGCCCCGCGAAGGGCGTCGATTCGGTCTCGGCCGTCGCGCGGAATCCATCCGGCAGGCGGGTGATCGAGTCGCCGTGGCTCATCCACACCGGCTGGTCGCGCTCGAGACCGCCGAAGAGCCCGTCGTCGCTCGTGATGCGGACCGTGGCGGGTCCGTACTCGCGCCTCGCGACGGGCACGACCTCGCCGCCGAGCTCACGCGCCATGAGGTGCGCGCCGTAGCAGATCCCGAGCACCGGGATCCGGCCCGCCCACACCGCCGGGTCGGGCCGCGGGGCGTCGTCGTCGTACACCGAGCTCGGGCCGCCGGAGAGGATGATCGCCTTCGGCTTGCGTCGCTCGATCTCGTCCCACGGCGTGTCGTGGGGCAGCAGCTCGGAGTAGACGTTCAGCTCGCGGATGCGGCGGGCGATGAGCTGCGCGAACTGGCTGCCGAAGTCGAGGACGACGACGCTGTCGGGCTCCGTGGCGGCCGGCTTCGACGCGCCGGGCCGATCGTCCTTCGATCGCGCGGGGGCCGGCGCGTGGAGCGCCGTCTCGAGATAGGCCTCGACCTCCGCATCGTCAGGCGCGAGGACCCGATGGCCGGCATTCGCGGGCGCCCCGTGGACGGTCGTCCCGCGCCGCGGCTTCGCTTCCGGGTCCGTCGTCGACGCCACGCCCGATGCCGCCTCCTTCGCTCGTGCGGCCAGTCTAGCCGCGACCTTCGCCGGCGACCGACTGAAGCCGGCGGCGGAACGCCTCGAGGTCTGTCGCCGCCGCGCGACGCACCTCCGGCGCGACCATCGACTCGAACAGCCGGTACTTCAGCGGCAGCCCGAGCTTCACCGCCCAGACGAGGCGGCAGGTCGCGCCGTCGGCGTCGAGACGGCCGTCGACGTCGATCGAGATGCCCTCCGGATCCTTCGCCTTGAAGCCGAACCGGCGGCCCGGCTCGAACGCGGTGACCGCTCCCTCGAGCACTGTCGCCCGCCCGGCGATCCGTTGCTCGACACGAATCGGCGTTCCGGGCGCGAGCGGCCCGGCGCCGAGCGCTTCGGCGCGGACGATGCCCGACGCGACGAGCCACTCCGGGTAGGCCGCCAGCTCGACGAGGCGGGCGAAGACGTCGTCGCAGTTGCGGGCGATCGGCGTCTCGAGCTCGACGGCGATGGCCATCAGGCGGGCTCGCCCAGCTGGACGAGGCGGAACGCGGGCCCCGCGCCGAGGGTCTCCGCCGGCGTTCCGTAGCGGAGGATCAGCTCCCGGACGGCCCGCGCGCGGTCCGCGCCGTCGATGGGATCGGCCCGGGCCGGGTAGCGGCGCTCGCCCACCTCGACGGTGCAGCGCGGCTCGGCGAGAAGGTTGAGCGCCCAGTTCGCGTCAGGGTCGCTCGCGGAGACGAGCAGGGACCCGTCAGCCTCCTCGACGAAGCCGACCGCGGCGCGAGCCGCCCGGCCCGTGATCCGGCCGCGCGTCTCGAGCACGAGGACCTTGCCCCACCCCGCGAGCTGGTCGCCGATCGACTCGGCCACCGCGGCGCCGATCAGCGGCCCCGCTGCCAGGACTTGCCTTCCGTCTGCACCGCGGGGGCGTAGACCATCTCGACGGCCTGCATCTCGCGCAGCGTCCGCGCACCGAGCGCGGCCATCGACTGCCGCAGCGCGCCGACGAGATTCTCCGATCCGTCGGTCACGCCGGCGGGACCGAGGAGGATCCGCTCGAGCGGCCCGACGGTGCCGACCTTGATGCGCGTGCCGCGCGGCAGGACCGGCGACGGCGTGGCCATTCCCCAGTTCGTGCCGCGACCCGGCGCCTCGGCGGCCCGTGCGAGCGGCGAGCCGAGCATCACGAGGTCCGCGCCGGCGGCAATCGCCTTCGCGATCTCGCCGCCGCGGCGCATGCCGCCGTCGGCGACGACGGGGACGTAGCGACCCGTCTCGGCGTGATAGGCATCGCGGGCGCCGGCGACGTCGCTGACCGCCGTGACCTGCGGCACGCCGATCCCGAGGACCTCGCGGGTCGTGCACGCGGCTCCCGGGCCGACGCCGACGAAGATCGCCGCCGCGCCCTGCTCCAGGAGCGCAAAGGCCGCCTCGGCATTCGTCGTGTTGCCGACGGCGACGGGGATCGGCATGAACCGGGTGAAGTCGCCCAGCGACAGCGGGTCGTAGCCGGTGGCGATGTGACGGGCGCTGCTCACCTGCGACTGGACGAGGAACAGGTCGGCGCCGTGCTCGGCGCAGAACGGACCGAGGCGCCGGGCCGCCCCCGGCGTCGCGGCGACGGCCGCCTTCGAGCCGGCGGCGTGAATCTCCTCGATCCGGCGCGCGACGAGGTCGTCGCGGATCGGCGCCGCGTAGGCCTCGGCGAGCAGATCGTGGACGGCGTCGTCCGGGGCGGCGGCGATTCGAGCGAGCACGGACGCCGGATCGTCGTATCGCGTCTGGACGCCTTCGAGATTCAGGACCGCGAGGCCGCCGAGGCGCGCGAGCTCACCGGCAAATCCCGGGTCGACGACGGCGTCCATCGCGGCGGCGAGCACCGGGATGGCCAGCGGGATGCCGCAGAAGGTCTGGGCGAGCTCGACGTCGGCCGGCTCGACGGTGTCGACGCCCGGCGCGAGCGAGACGTCCTCGAACCCGTACGTCGGATGGAGCGAGTCGACCTTCGAGCGGAAGACCCGGCGGTCGGCGGCGGTTCGGTGGGCGGCGGTTGGACGGTCGGCGGTGGCAGGAGTCCCGGTCCGATCGAGCAACATCGCCCTCCTTGCTCGCCGCGCGGCGGCCCCGCGCCGGCGGCTCAAGTCTAGCGCGAGCCCGGGCCGGAACGAGGGCCGTCGACGGCGATCTCGAACCACTGCGCGCGAGCCGGATCGAGGATGGCGTCGCGAATCCGGGCCAGGCCCTCGCGGTAGCCCGGCCAGACCGCAACGCCGATCGCCTCGTCGATCGGCTGCCACCGAAAGTCGTCGTGCTCGTGCGAGAGCCGCGGATCGGCGCCGGATCGCACGCGGATCGCGAAGTAGGCGCTCGTCATCAGCGCGTCGGACGGCTCCCAGAAGAACTCGGCCGCGTAGTCGAGGTGGAAGAAGGCCTCAATCGAGGTGGCGTCGAAGCCCGTCTCTTCGCGGACCTCGCGCAGGGCGGCGTCGACGATCGTCTCCCCCGGCTCGATGAGTCCCGACACGCCCTGCCACAACCCGGGCAGCACGCGGCCCGGCGCGCGATGGAGCAGGAGGACCTCCGCCGTCCCGGCGGTCACGCGGAACGGCCACACGTCGACGAGGTCCGGCCGGCGCGTCACCTCGGCGCCAAGGCCAGCTCGCCCGCGAGCCGGTGAAGCTGCTCGAGGTGCATGAGGTCGTGGACGCCGGCGAAGACGAGCCACTCGCCACAGCGGAGCCGGCCGACGAGGGGATGCACGAGCGGGCAATCGTCGAGCTCGTGTCCGGCGACGGCTCGAGCTGCCCGCTCCACGGCCCGTTGGCTCACGTCGATGCGGCGGAGGAGTCCCTCGCGATCGGCGTCGGCCGGTCCGGGTACGCCCGGCACGACGACCGGGGCGGTCGACGGCCAGCGGCCGCTGGCGGCGAGCGACGCGGCGAGCGTGAGCCCCGCCCGCGCGTGCACGTCGTGTCCGATCGTCTGCGCGACCGTCCAGTCCTCTTCTCCGCCGGGCAGGCCGAAGGCGTGGCGCGGCAGGTCGCGCACGATCGTGGCGAGGCCATCCGCGAGCGTCGCGAGCTGTCCGACGATCCGCGGCGCGGAATCGCGGTCCGCCCGGCGGCGGACCTCGCGACGGACGCTGATGAAGCGGCCGGCCTCGATGCCCCGCCACGCCGCGACGATGTCGGGGGCGCCGGGCTCGAGGGCGTCCGCCCAGGCAGGCACCGGCTCGCCGCCTGCGCTAGAGGCGCTCGAAGCGGTCGACCGGCAGGACGAACACCGTCGCTCCGCCGACCTCGACCTCGAGCGGGTACGGCATGAAGAACTCGCCCGGCTCCATGATCGGCGGCATCGGGTTCACGACCTGGGTCCTCGACGTGCACGTCTCCCGGACCACGCCGAGGACTTCGTCGACCACGGCCTCCTCGACACCGACGAGGATCGTCGCGTTCGACTGCTTGAGGAACCCACCGGAGCTGTGCAGGCGCGTGGCCCGGTAGTCGCGCTCGAGCAGCGCGTCGACGAGCGGCCCGGCGTCCTCGTTGTGGACGATCGCCACGATGAGCTTCACCGGCCGAGTATCGCATCGCCGCCGTGACCTCACGGACCGGTCGACGGGTGGCCGGGGCGCTGGACGCCGGAGCGCGGGGTGTACGATGCGCGCTCGATCGAACCGCTCGTGAGCGTCCAGGGGGAGGAACCCGTGTCCCGCACCCGTCCAGCGGACGACGCGGCCTGCGCGGCCGGGCTGGCTGCCGCGGCCGGCGCGCTCGCCCGCAACGCGAGCCTCGACGCCGCCGTCCAGGCGATCCTCGAGGCCGCGACCCGAACCGTGGCCGCCGACCGCGCCATCGCGTTCCTCGAGGATCCCGATCGCCCGACGGCCGAGCTCATCGCCGGCGTGGGCCTCGACCACCACCAGTTTGCCGAGGCGGCGTCGGAGCTCGGCCAGCCGGGCCATCCCATCGTCGAATCGGTCCGCGCCAGGCAGACGGTCTTCGACCGTGCCGTGGCGGGTGGCGGCACGTCGGCGGACCTGCCGCTCGTCGTCTCGCGCGAGGGCATCGAGCGGCCGGTGGGCGGGCTGTCGATGACCTGGTCGAGCGGCCCGCCGCTCGACGAGGCCGAGCGGGCGTTCGTCGTGGCGATCGCGGACCTTGCGGCCGTCGCCGTCGAGCGGTTCAGGCTCGCGTCGCTCATCGCCGAGCGATCCGACTGGTTCGAGCGCCTCGCCCACACGGATCCGCTGACCGGCCTCGCCAACCAGCGAACGCTCGCGCGCGTCCTCGAGCTCGAGCTCGCCCGGGCGAGCCGCCAGGGCAGCGAGGTTTCGGTCGCGATCTTCGACGTCGACGACTTCGCCGCGACGAACGAGGCCGCGGGTCACCAGGCCGGCGACGACGTCCTGCGGTCCGTCGCGGCCGTCCTCGGCGAATCCGTCCGGCTCGTCGACACGGTCGCCCGGTTGGGGGCCGACGAGTTCGTGCTCGTCGCGCCGGGACCGGCGGGGATGACCGTGGCCCGGCGTGTCATTGCCGGCGTCGCGGAGCTGCCTGGTACGCCGGGTGCGACCCTCTCGCTGTCCGCGGGAGTGGCCCGGTTCCCGCGGGACGGCACGACGACCGATGAGCTGCTCGAGGCGGCACGTGCCGCTCTCGACGCCGCCAGGCGGACCGGACCCGGGACGCTCGCGGAGGCGAGCGCTCGCGTGGGATCGACCGGCGGGCGCTCGCCCGACTGACGCCGGCACCGGCTCCCCCGCCGGCTCGCCCCGGGTACGGGCTACGCCTCGTCGAACGCCGCTCGCCGCAGCCGATCGAAGACGGCGTCCTCGTCGCCCTCGGCCGCGTCGACGATCCGGAAGCGCGCCGGCTCCGCTCGCGCGAGATCGAGGAACCCGGCACGAACCCGTTCGTGGAACGCCGCGTCGTAGTCCGATTCGAAGCGCGTCCGCTCGCCGCCGTCCTTGCGGCGCATGCCGACGTCGACCGGGACATCGAGGACGACCGTTCGATCCGGTACGAGGCCGCCGGTCGCGAAGCGCTCGATGGTCCGAAGGTCGTCGAGCGGCAGCCCCAGGCCGTAGCCCTGGTATGCCAGCGTCGAATCGGAGAAGCGCGTCGCGATGACGAGGTCGCCGCCGGCGAGGGCCGGCCGGATGACGTCCTCGACGAGCTGCGCACGAGAAGCGTTGAACAGGAGTGCGTCGGCGCGCGGCCGGATCGATCCGGTGGAGCGCGAAGCGAGAAGCAGCTCCCGAAGGCGTTCGCCAAGCTCCGTGCCGCCGGGCTCGCGGACGAGGGTCACGCGGTCCCCGCGCGTCCGGGCGTGACCAGCGAGCCGCGCCGCCTGCGTCGTCTTGCCGGCCCCCTCCGGGCCTTCGATCGTGACGAACCGGCCCCTTGCCGGCATGGCAGACGCGGTCACGGCGCCGAGTGTACGGGCGCCGCCGCGTCAGGCGGCTACCATCGCCACATGGTCCCGCGCGTCGCGCTGACGGGCGCGGCGGCGCTCGTCGCGGCCGCGCTGATGCTCGCCGCGCACCCGGGCGCCGCGGCCGCGCACCCGCTCGGCAACTTCACGATCAACCACTACGCCGGCATCGCGGTGGGACCGGATGCGATCCAGCTCGACCTGGTCATCGACCTGGCCGAGATCCCGACCTTCGAGGAGCGCGCCCGGCTCGACCGGGACAACGATGGCGACGTCTCCGACGCGGAGATCGCCGCGTCGCGCGACGAGGAGTGCCGCGCGCTCGAGCGGGCCGTCCAGCTCGCCGTCGACCAGGCGGCCCAGGCGCTCGTGCTCGAGGACGCGGCGCTCTCCTTCCCCATGGGGGCCGGCCTGCCGACCATGCGCCTCGAGTGCCGGTTCGGCGCCGCGGTGACCTGGTCCGCTGCGCCGCGGACCGTCCGGTTCGTGGACGCCGCCTACTCGGCGATCCAGGGCTGGCGCGAGATCGTCGTCAGCGGCGACCGGGTGACCATCGCCCCGGTCGACGGCGACTACCTGGCCCAATCCGCGTCGGAGCGCCTCACCCGGTACCCGGAGGATCGCCTGTCGAGCCCGCTGGCGATGGACTTCGCGACGTTCACGGTGGTCGCCGGCGGGCCGGCCGCGAGCGTCGCCCCGTCGACGCCGCCCGGGCTCGCCGGCACCGGCTGGCCAGCGGTCTTCGGGGCGACCGACCTGTCGCCACTCGTCCTCCTGGTCGCCCTGCTCACCGCGGCCGCTATCGGAGCCGGTCACGCGCTCACGCCGGGCCACGGCAAGACCGTCATGGCCGCCTGGCTCGTCGGCAGCCGCGGCAGCGCCAGCCACGCGGTCGGGCTCGGCCTCGCCGTGACGGTGTCCCACACGCTCGGCGTGCTCCTCCTGGCGGCGGTCGTGCTCGTCGCCCAGCGGACCCTGCCCGCGACGATCGTCGCGGAGGCGCTGCCACTCGTGGCGGCGCTCGGCATCGTGGCGATCGGGGCCTGGATGTTCGCGGGCGAGCTGCTCGACCTCCGACGGCGGCGCCGTCACGCCCACCATGCCCACGCCCACGAGCCCCGGCCGCCCGGCCGCGTGACGTGGCGGGGCCTCTTCGCGCTCGGACTCGTCGGCGGGATCGTTCCCTCGACGAGCGCCCTCCTCATCCTCCTCGGCGCGATCGCCGCCGGCCGGCCGGCGTTCGGGATCGTGCTCGTCGTGGCGTTCGGCCTCGGGATGGCCGCGATCCTGACCGGCGTGGGCCTGCTGACGGTTGTCGCCCGCGGCCGTGTCGAACGGCTGGCCGGCGGCTCCCGGCTTGCTGCCGCGTGGGCCTACATGCCCCTCCTGGCGGCCGCAGTCGTCCTCGCCGTCGGCGCGTGGCTCACGGCACAGTCACTGCTTCGCGGGCCCTGACCGGGGCGGCCGGTAGCGCCTGGAGCTGCCGCCGGATCCGCTCGTACCCGGAACGGCTCGCGTTGCGGTTGCGGGCGCGGACGAGCACGGACCAGATCGGTGCGCCGAGCAGCGCCTCGGGCGCGATCGCGTCGTGGCGTTCGAGGACGCCCACCGGGACCGGCTGGGGATCGGGCACGACCATCTCGGCGACGATCCTGTCGTACTGCTCGCGGAGCGTCGCGTTGGCCGGGTCGGCGCCGATGACGACGAGCACGCCGGTTGGGTCGGTGTCGACGGCGAGGACCGTGAGGTCCGGCCGATGCCGGCGCAGGGCATCGGCCACCTTGTAGACGTCGCCCGCCCAATCGCTCGTATGTCGGTCGCGGGCGGCCTCGTCGACGTTCCGCGGCAGGACGTCGTCGAAGACGATGACCGACGCCCAGTGGGCGAACCGCTCGATGTTCATGAAGTCGCGCAACGCGTACTCGGCGAGGTGGAGCCCATCGATGAACGCGAGGTCGATCACCGTCCGACCGAGGTAGTGGCCGAGCAACGGCCGCCCCCGGCGCAGGTTCTTCAGCGGATTGCGGCTGCTGCGGAGGTGGTTGATCGGATCCGGGCGGGCGAAGAAGTCGTCGCTCGTGGCGCGAATGAGGTGCAGGTCGCAGCGCTGCTGGGCGGTGATCCGGAACGCCGGGTCGACGCCGATGCTCGGGACGCGCGAGAGCGACAAGCTGCGACCCTGGTCGACGCCGATCTCGAGGTAGTTCCGCGGCCGTGCCAGTCGGTGCAGCTCCCGCAGCAGCTCGTGGCGCGTCATCCTCGTCATCCGCGGACACCCGTCGCGACAGGCGTGTGCTCCTTCGCGTCGCGCGACGCGACGAGTGGCAGCAACACTCCGAGCAGGTCGTCGGCTCGCCGGCTGACGGTGTGCCGATCGAGGACCGCGCGGCGGCCTCGCTCGGCGACCGCGCGACGCCCCGCCGGATCGGCGAGGTACCGGTCGACGATCAGCGCGAGGTCGGCTGCGTCGCGGTACGTCACGACGCCGCCGTCGAACTCCTCGTCGAGCCCGGGGACCGAATCGGAGATGACGAACGCGCCGGCCGCGAGGGCGTCGTAGAGCCGGTTGTTGATGAGCCCGGCCTCGACCGATTCGACCCAGTGGTCGTTGAGGACGATGTCGGCGGCCGAGTACCACGCCGGCAGGTCTCGATTCGAGACGACGGTCCCGCGAAGGTAGACCGGGTCCAGCAGGTCGTCGTGCCAGCCGCCGCCGTAGACGGCGAGGTCGTGGTTCGTCGGCGTGACGTCGTCGATGATCGTGCGCCGCGTGCCGCGCGAGTTGCCGACGAACAGCAGCTCGTGATGCGGGCCACCATCGATCGGCCGGAAGCGCTCGGGATCGGTCGTCTGGTGGAGCGACCGGACCTCGCGGCCGGACTGGCGCGAGAGACGATCGGCAAGGAGGTCGCCCGCGGCGAACACGGCGTCGTACCGACCGAGGAGCTCGTCCGTCACGAGCTCCGGGTGGTAGAGGATCCAGATCGCGTTCACCTGGGTCGGCCGCACGGCCAGCTCGTACCGTCCCCACAGGTGGATGACGACGTCCTCGCGCGCGGTCGCCGGCGCGGTCCACTGGCGCTGGAAGTAGATGGACGTCGGGTGGCCGCGGCGCTCGAACTGGCGCTGGAGCGCGCGCGCGAGGTGGTAGTCGCCCGACGGCTCGGCGACGTCCCAGCGCAGCGCCTGGACCATGACCGCGATCCGGGTCTGTCCGGCCCACTCGGTGAGCGCGGACGCGATGTCGGATGGCGCCGGCCAGCCACCGGCCGATCCCGGCACGACGCGAGCCACCTTCGCCGTCCGCTCGCGCACCTCCTTCGCCACGGCGTCCTCGCGGACGAGGACGATGTCGAACGCGTCGAACCAGGGCTGGTTGGTCCACGCGCCGACGTCGCCGTCGACCGTGGCAACGGTGACCGCTTCGCGCGGCGAGGTCCGCGGGTCGTGGGCCGCCGAGGTGACGACAGCGACGTCGAGGCCGGCCGTCTCGGCGCCGGCGGTCGTCCATCCGAGCCGGCGCAGGCCCTCCCCGAGCGCGCCTGCGCCCATGCCGTCGCTCCGAGACCCGGCGACGGCGGCCGAGACCCGCGGGCCGAGGCCGCCCAGGCGCTCGAGGAGGTCCGCGCGGTACTCGGCCGGCCCGGCCCAACGACCCCTCGACGGGGAGGCCGGACCGCGACCGTTCTGGCTTGCGCCGACGGGCTTCGCGCCACCGGGATCCGAGGCCGGCGCCAGGGCCAGCGCCTGGGCGGCCGCCGCCGGCAGGGCGGCGGAGGGGCCGGCCTGACGGCCTCGACCGGCGAGCCGACGCGCGACGCGAATGAGCGTCAGCGCGATCCGGACCGCCTTGCGATTGCGGAGCCGGGCCATCGCCTGGTTCGCGAGATCGCGTTGCCGAAGGGCGTCGTCGCGCTCCTTGCGCATCGTCTCGACCTCGAGCCGGCGACGGCGAGCGACCTCGAGCGCTTCGCGGATCCGGCCCGCGCGGAGGTTGACCGCCTCGGCGAGAACCTCTTCGGGCGTCCGGGCGGGCTTGGGCGTGCTTTCAGGCGTGCGATCGGACGGTCGCGTCGGGCTCGGCTCGGCCTCGTCGGCCCGTGGGCGGCGGGACGGACGGTCGGTCACCGGGCCATGGTACGCAGCGCGACCCCGATTCGGCCATCGCTCGCCGGGCGGGCCCTAGGATGGCCCCGTGGACGCCGCCGTCACGACGATCCAGGAGCGGCTCGGCCGGCCGTTCGATCCGGCCGCGCTCCGCCGGATCAAGCGGCTCTGGGTCCGGCACTCGATCGCCGAGGATCGACGCGACATTGACGGGCTCGTCGCGACGTTGTCACCGTCGTGCGTCTACGAGATCGTCCCGACGGGGCAGCGCTGGGACGGACACGCCGGCGCGCGACGCTTCTACGAAGCCCTCTTCGCGGCGTTCCCGGACAACGCCTTCGCCTTGACGGAGATCGTCGTCGGGCCGCAGGGCGTGTTCGAGGTCGCGACGCTGACCGGGACGAACCTCGGGCCGTGGGCCGGTCAACCGCCGAGCGGGCTGCCGGTCCGGCTCGAGGTGTTGATCTTCTTTCCGTGGGATCCCGCGACGGAACGGTTCGAGGGCGAGCGGATCTGGTTCGACCGCGGCGAGCTCGGAGGCGGCCTCGGGGGCAAGCTCAGTCGCGGCTGATCGCGAACGCGGCGGCTGCCGCGGCGGCGGCTGGTCGCGCGACCGGGCGATCGAGCCCGAGCCACGCACGCAGCGCGGCGTTGACCGATTCCGCGCCGGCGAGCGGCCGCGGCGGCGCAGCCCAGCCCGACGGCACGAGGATGAACGCCGACGTCTGCGGCCCACCGAGCCCACCGTGCGACCCGATGAGCTCCTCGAACGCGGCGACCTCGTCGGTCGCCGGGTCGTAGCTGCTCACGAGCACGAGATCGCCGACCGTCTCGAATCCATCGAGCCGGCGCAGCCGGTCGAGGGTTCGCGGGCCGAACGGCACGAGCGGGTCCTCGCCCTCGACGCCGCCGTCCGCGAGCACGACGGTGCCGGCACGGCCGAGGACGAGCGCGCCCCGGCCCGCCGAACGGACCATGACGAATCCGATCCCGGGGTGTGCCGCGAGCTCGCCGACGAGGCCCGGATGCGCGGACTCGATCTCCTCGATGGTGGCCCGTCCCTCGAGCGCCGGGAAGAACACGAGCGCGAGGTTGCCGCTGGCGCAGACGACGACGTCGTGAACCTCGCGGGGCTCGCCGTCCGAAGGCGGCGCGCCGCTCGCCGCTCGACGCAGCGCCCGCCGTGCGACGCGTCCCGTGACCCGACCGCTGCCGGATCCCTCGCGGAGGAGCGTGTCGACACGGCCGGCGCTCTCGGCGTTCTCCGTCTCGGCGTGGACCGTCGCGCTGCCCGTCAATCGCCGGATGACGGTCTCGAGGTCCTCGCCGTAGCGCTGGCGGAACGTCGAGCCGAGCGACTGGCCGTGATCCGATAGCAGGACGAACCGGTACGGCCGCGGCGCCTCGTCCGCGCCGCGGACGATCGTGCGGATCTGGCGGTCGACGGCCTCGAGCTCGCGCATCGACTCGGGCCGCTCGGGACCGGCGTGGTGGGCGATCTCGTCGTACGAGAGCAGGTCGGCGTAGATGATCGGCGCGCCGCGCTGGATGTCCTCGATGACATACGTCGTCGTGAGGTCGCGCAGGACGACGCTCGACACCGCGCGGAGGATCGGGAATCTGCCGCCACGGTGCATCCGCGGGCGGACGTCGCGGAGCCGCTGCCGTCGCGCCTCGAACCACTCGACGACGATCGTGGCGACCGACTGGACGAAGACCCGGCCGAGGTTGTACGGGTTCACGAGGAAGCCGGCGAGCTCGTCGGCCGCCCGCCCGCCGAGCAGCAGTCCCGAGTCGACCCGGACGGTGCTCGTCGTGAGCAGGCTCCGTGCCGCGCCGCCCGAGAAGAGGTTGGCGATGCTCGTCCCGTTGGGGGCGAGGAGGTCGCGCTCGCCGCGAATCCGCCGCTCGATTGCGGCCGCGTCGTCCGGCCGGTTCGAGACCATCAAGTGGTCGGTCGCCTTCTCGAACCAGCGGAACGCCGGGATCCCCGCGTTGTTGCCGTGAAGGATCCCGGCCTGGCTCGACGAAGTCATCGACGGCAGGTCGGTCTCCCACTCGAGCAACCGGTGCGATCCGCTGCTGACCCACCGCGCGACGTACGGCATGACGCCGGTGCGCATCGCGTGGCGCAGCACCGGCGCCGCGAGCCCGTCGATCTGGATGATCACGGTGCCCGGGTCCCTCGACTCGTCGAGGAGGCCGCGGTCGCGCGACATCCGCTTGAGGACCCGGCCGTAGAACGATTCATCCTCGTCGAGGCTCAACAGCCCGGAGATGACGAGGTTGATCGTCCCGACGCCGAGCACCGTGAGCAGCGCGTTGACGAAGTTGCCGACCTGGAAGGCGTCGGACAGGAGCGCCGCGAGCTGGAACAGCACCGCGCTCAGCGCGATCGCCGCAAGGAACGCGAGCAGCGCCGAGCGGCGGGTGACGAGGACGGTGATCGGTCGGACCAGGATCGTCAGCAGCTGGACGATGACGATCGCGATGAGCGCATCGGCGAGGGAGCGGACCTCGACACCCGGCAGCGCCCCCGCGACGAGGTAGAGCGCGACCGCGTCGACGAGGTTGACGACGAGGACGCGCGCAAGCAGACGCCGCCGACCGCCCGGCCAGCTCGCCGCCACACGGAAGGGCAGCAGCCACCCGTCGACGAGCCGGCGGAGCGGCCCGCGCGGATCGCCCGGCGGTGTCGTCACCGGCGGGCTCAAAGGTCGAGGCGGCCGCCGATGTCGGTCGCCGCCACGCGCAGGCCCGGCACGAGCGCGGCGGTCAGCCGGGCAAACTCCCGCGGGGGCTCGATGAGCCGACCCCGGCGGACGCGGCCCATGCCACGCGGCCAGTACGTGCCCCAGTGAATCGGCACGGCCGTCCCGACGCCGACGAGCCCGGCGGCCGCGGCGGCGCGCGCCGGGTCGAGGTGGACGCCGCGTCGGAGGACGGGTCCCCAGCCCCACACCGGCAGGAACGCGATGTCAACCATGCCGCGCAGGGCCGCCATGCCCGGGTGGAGGTCCGTGTCGCCGGCGAACCAGACGGATCGACTGCCGCGGATGACGTAGCCGAG
Organism: Candidatus Limnocylindrales bacterium; assembly: GCA_036556145.1. GTDB lineage: Bacteria > Chloroflexota > Limnocylindria > Limnocylindrales > CSP1-4 > JACDAV01. The sequence continues at coordinate 13,973 of DATBKB010000045.1, forward strand.
CGCCTGCGTCGTCGGGCCGAGCGGCGGTCGAGTCCCGCCGTGCCGGGCCGGCACGGGCTCGATGGTCAGCCCGCCGAGGTCGAGGCGCTCGCGGGGCGCCGCCTCGACGACGTGGTCGAAGCCCTGGCTGCGGAGCCACGCACCGGCGCCCGCCGGCACGACGATCCGCGCCGAGCGCGGGACGCGCCGGAGCGACGGCAGGTCGAGGTGGTCCCAGTGGAGGTGCGAGACGAGGACCACGTCGATGCCTTCGAGCGCGCGGTCGGCGGGCTCCGCGACGGTTCGCTGGAGCGGGCCGATTCGCTCGCGAAGCGCCGGATCGGTCAGCAGGCGCACCCCGTCGAGCTCGAGGACGAGCGACGAGTGGCCGAGGAACTCGATCGAGGCCGTGGACACGGCCCGTATTGTGCGCCGAGCCCGAACGCCCCCGGCAGTGGCCCTCGCGCTACCGCCAGCTCTTCGCGACGTCCGGGTAGAGTCGTACGCGCCGGTACGGCTCGCGGCCCCGCGAGCGCGAGACGAGGTTCGCCCGCTCCGCCATCTGGTGCTGGAGCCGGCGGATGTAGGCGTTCTGCGGCGACAGCTCGACCGGCTCTGAGCGCTTCATGACGAGGCCGATCGCCTCTTCGGTCTCGCGCAGCGCGGCCTCGCGCGGGTCGACCTCGAGCGAGAACACGGACGTCAGGCTCGCCTGCATCTGGAGGATCGTGTTGCTCTTGAGGACGTAGATCGGCATCCCCCGCTCCTCGGCCTCGCGGAGCGTCGGCGTCTTCTGCTTGTACTCGTTCTTGAGCGTCATGACGACGTCCGCCTCGTCGACGTCGCGGGCGACGATGACGGGCAGCTGGAGCTCGCGGATCGCCTGCTCGAGGCGCTTGCGGCTGATCCCCTGCGGCAGGACGCGCAGCGTCGGGAGTGAGCCCGCCCCGTCGACCTGGAGCGCCTCGCCGTCCTCGTCGATCGCCGACGCGACCGCGCGGTCGGCGAGCGCCTCGTCGTCGCTGACGTCCTCGTCGAGGTCCGAGGCGTTGACGGGCCCGGTCCCCTCCTCGGCCTTCAGCGCCGTGATCGCGCGGGACGCCTGCTCGGCCCACGCCTTCTGGCGCTGGAGCTCCCGCGCGTCGCGGGCTCGCGGCTCAACGGCCGGTGCGGCGCCACGCTCGAGGGGACCGCGGTCGGCGATCTCCCCTGCGACGAACGGCACCTCGGACCCGGAGCCGCCCGGAGGAACCGCGAACCGCTCGCCGGGCAGCACCGATAGTGGGCCGGCGCTGCCGCCGTTCGCCCCCTTTCCGGACCGCCCGCCGGTCCGCGTCGACGCCTCGCGACCGCGGGTCTGCCGCCAGCCGCCCGAGCCACCCGGCCGGTAGCCGGACCGGAGGCCGCGCTCGTCGCGGTAACCGCCCGTGCGATACGGGCTCTCGCCACGCCAGCCCGGCTCGGTTCGCCAGCCCTGCCCCGTGCCCACGAGTCCGGCGAACCGGTCGGTGCCCAGTTGCTCGCGCGGCGACGGCCGCGGCCGCGACTGCGATCGGTGGATGCCTTCCTCGTCCCGCCAGCGGAGCTCGGGCGCGACCGGATCGCCGCGCAGCAGCGCGTCGACGGTCTCGGCCACGTCGGCGTGGACCATCACCCGGTCGCGGTCCTGGATCTCGATGATGACGTCGAAGGTCGGCGGCGCCTTGCGCTCGAGGACGCTCTTCTGCGTCCGCCGCCGGCGCGCCTCCTCGTCGCCGAGGGTGACGCTCTGGATGCCACCGATGAGATCGGACAGCGTCGGGTTGAGCATGAGGTTGTCGAGGTTGTTGCCGTGGGCCGTCCCGATGAGCTGGACGCCGCGCTCGGCGATCGTGCGCGCGGCCTGGGCCTCGAGCTCCGTCCCGATCTCATCGATGACGATGACCTGGGGCATGTGGTTCTCGACCGCCTCGATCATCACCTCGTGCTGCAGGCTCGGCGTGCGGACCTGCATCCGCCGGGCCTTGCCGATCGCCGGGTGCGGGATGTCGCCGTCGCCCGCGATCTCGTTCGAGGTGTCGACCACGACGACCCGCTTGCCGAGGTCGTCGGCCAGCACCCGCGCCGCCTCGCGCAGCATCGTGGTCTTGCCGATGCCCGGCCGGCCCATGATCAGGATCGACTTCCCCGTCTCGACGAAGTCCGCGATGATCTCGATCGTCCCGTACACGGCTCGACCCACGCGGCAGGTCAGACCGACGACCTTGCCGTTGCGGTTCCGGATGGCGCTGATGCGATGGAGGGTGCGCTCGATGCCGGCCCGGTTGTCGTCCCCGAACGAGCCGATGTGGTCGATGACGAACGCGATGTCGCTCTCGTCGATCTCGCGGTCGAGCAGGCTCACCTCGGCGTCCGGGAATCGACCCTCGGGCCGACGGCCGAGGTCCATGACGACCTCGATCAGCTCCTCCCGGTCGGGGAGCGCATGGACGGCGTCGACGATCTCGGGCGGCAGGGACGACAGCATCGCATCGAGATCGTCGATGGTCTCGCGTTGGCGATCGTCGGATCCCACGCTGGCCTCCAGTCCCACCGCTACCGCACGCCCGCCGGCACGAGCGCCGGCTCGGCGACGCGGACGAGCGTCTCCTTCATGAGCAGCGTGACGCTCGCGATCGATGCGAAGGCGCTGTCCTCCAGGCGGCTGTCGATCGGTCCTTCATAGGTTCGCACGGGAGCGATCACGCCGTGATGGTGGCGATGCTCGTTGCCCTTCGTCGTGCGTGCCTCGATGATGCCCAGCCCGAAGCCGATGAGCGCTGTCGCATCGGCCTCCGGCCTTGCGAGGACCTTCAAGTAATGCGGCTGGTCCTCCTTGGCCACACCCACCTGCAGGAAGCCGTCGAGCTGGGTGCCGTCCTTGCCACCGCCCGGCGATTCCTGGACGAACGCCTCGATGTCGGCGAAGCGGAGGAGGGGCGCGAGGCTGGAGCGTGGCACCCGCCAGTGATTGCCCTGCCGCTCCCAGTCGGGCAGGCGGATGGCCTCCAGGCGGGCCACCGGCGGCGGCGTCGCCGCCACGTACAGCCGGTTGAGGGCCAGCGCGTCGATCGGCTGCGCCGGGCGGATGCGCGCGTCGCGCGTCGCCTTGTCGGTCCACGGCCTGGGCAGCTCCCCGTCCGGGCGGAACATGATCCGCTCCTCGCCGTAGCGGATGAAGCCCGCCTGCATCATGAGCTCCACGTTGCCGTCGACGTCGGCGCAGGCCACGTGGAACCGCGCGGCGCCCCGCTTCGCCCCCTCGCGCAGGAGCTGGTTGACGAGGCGATAGCGGATGTCGCCGGCGTCGGCCATGCCCACGGCGTCGAGCTCCACGATCGTCCACTCGTCGCGGGTCGATTCGCGCTCGACGCGGATCAGGCCGGCGATGCGTCCGCCTTCCTCGTAGACGTACATGAGGTCGTTCGGCCGGAACGCACCGAGCGGGAGCCGGAACAGGCTGAACACGCCGATCGGCGGGCCGCTGACCGGCAGGCCGAGCGAGCGGGCCGAGGCGTCATCGGACTGGCAAAGCCGCGACAGCTCGCCGAGCGCGGCAAGGTCGGTGAGCCGTGCGGGACGGACCTTGCCCTGCTTCCGCGCGGTCCGGGCGATCGTCATCGGGCCTGCGCTCGGCGCGTGGGGTGAGGTCGCCGACCGGCACCCTCGCCCGGGTCGTCGTGCGCTGACGCCATCGTGGCCAGCAGCCGGTGGAAGCGGGTCTCGCCGGCGAGCTCGGGATGGAACGCGGTCGCCAGTACGTTCCGCTCGCGGACGGCCACGATCCGGCCGTCATCGAGTCGTGCGAGGACGTCGACGTCGGGGCCGGCGTGCTCGATCACCGGGGCGCGGATGAAGACCGCGTGGACCGGCGTCGACCCGAGCACGTCGACCGGGATGTCCGCCTCGAACGAGTCGAGCTGGCGCCCGAAGGCGTTGCGCTCCACGCGGACGTCCAGCAGCGGCAGGATCGGCTCCTCGTCACCGGCGATGTCGCGCGCGAGGACGATCATGCCCGCGCAGGTGCCGAAGATCGGCGCGCCGGAGCGGGCCAGGTCGAGGATCGGCTCGCGGAGGCCCCAGCGCTCGATCAGCTGACGCATCGTCGTGCTCTCGCCGCCAGGCAGGATCAAGCCGCTGACCCCCTCGAGGTCGGCCGGCTCGCGCACGCGGACACCCTCGACGCCGATGGCGTCCAGCGTGTCGAGGTGTTCACGGAAGGCGCCTTGGAGCGCCAGTACGCCGATCTTCACAAGGTGGATGCTACGCCGTGCTGGCACACGCGCTCCGAGGACCGCGGCGACGCGACCGCGAGCCAGCTGTCCGAGGACGCGTA
>DATBKB010000046.1:0-10959 GCA_036556145.1 Candidatus Limnocylindrales bacterium
CCTCGCGGCGGCGGTGCTCACCGTCGCAGCGGTCCCGGCGGCGCTCGCCATGGGCGTAGGGCACCGGCGGGCGGCGGGCGGCGTCGTGGCGGCGACGGCCGCGACGGACGCTGCCCGAAGCGGCCGGAAGACGGAGGCTGACAGCGATGACGGGGAGCCGACGCTGGCGCTCTGACCCACGCGCGGTGGCGCGGGCGGGGACGCTTGCCGGAGCGCTTGCCGGAGCCCTTGCGCTTTCGCTCGTCCTCGCCGCGTGCGGGGTCATGCCCGGTGCGTCGCTCGAGGCCAGGGACAGCGACGCCGCCTTCGAGCTCGTGATCCGGATCGGGTCATCCGCGTACCCCGCGAACGCACCGATGGAGGTCGCGACGAGCCTCACGTACCTCGGTCCGGAGGCCGAGATCCAGATCGCCCATAGCGGGATGGGCGCGGTCGGCGTCGCGCTCGAGCAGCTGGACGGCCCGTTCGACCCCGGCGGATCGATGACCGCGGACTGCGCGAGGAGCCACCTCGGGCGCGGTGTGCCGCGCGTCGTCGCGTATCAGAAGTCAGGCGCCTGGGAGGGCGACGCCCCGAATGCCGCCCAGCTGCAGGCGTGGATGAACGATCCGGTCCTGCGGCTGCCGCCCGGGACCTACAGGTTCACGGCCTACGGGACGTTCTCCGAAGGCGATTGCGGCGGTACGGCGCACGACCTCGAGGCGAGCGTCGAGGTCGTCGTCGGCCCCTAGCGCTCAGCAGCGCCGCGGCTTCGGCGTGGGGTGGGCCTGGGCCGGGTCAGCCGGCCCGCTCGAGATCGGCTTGCCGACGATCTGGAGCTTCGGGAAGGTCTTGCCGATCCCTTCCGAGGTCTGCAGCCAGAGCTCGTCGCCGGTCGCGGCGACCGCCTCCTCGAGACCGGTGTCGAAGGGCACGTGCCGCCTGACCCTGAAGATCTCGTACAGGTAGAGCTGGTCGTCGCTCGTGTAGACCTCGACGATCATCCCGAGCATCGCCGCGCCGTTGTTGACGCGCGAGGCCTCGAGGATCGGCAGGAACATCCCTCGCTGGGCGTGGGCGTACAGGTACGTGGCGCGCGCCGCGCCCGGCTGGCGCATGTCGCCGAGGTACATCGCGACGTCGCATGGCACAACGTCGGGGTCGGGCTGGGCGATGACCGGCAGGTCGATCCGCATGGCGGCGACGCGGACGCGGGTCGCGACTCGATCGGGCGGGATGGTGGGGCTCGCATCGGGCGAGCTGGTGAGGGCGGGGCTCGGGGAAGCGGTGGGGGCAAGCGAAGGCGAACCGGCGACGGTCGTCGGGGCGGGGCTGCCGGCCGGCCCGGCCTCGACCGGCGCCGTGAGCGCGATCAGGCCGGCGGCCACGAACGCCACGCCGAGGGCCGTCAGGAGCGCGGGCAGGAACCGGGTGAGGATCGTCTCGGCGTCGCGGGGCATTGCCGGGGAGGGTACCAGCGGGGCGCGGGCCGCGGCCGTGGTCGGACCGGCCACGGGCAGTCACGTGGTGCCCGGCTGCTACGCTCCCGCGGATGACGACCCGGATCCGGATCCCGGCCGACCCGCGGCTGCCGATCGCCGCCGGCCTCGCCGCGGGCGGCCTGGTCGCGACCGGCCTGCTGGTCCTGCTTGTCGTCCTCGGCCCCGCCCCGGCGGCCGTCGTCCCCAGCGCGCCCGCGACAGCGACGGCATCCGGGTCCAGGGCGACCGCCAGCCCGGCGGCGAGCGTGACCGCCAGCCCGGGCAGCCCCGGGACCGGCGCATTCCACATCGGCGAGCCGGCGCCCTCACTGCGCGTCCCGCAGGTCGGTGGCGGCGAGATCGACCTGGCGGCCCTCCGCGGCCAGCCCGTCTGGGTGAACTTCATGGCGACCTGGTGCCCGCCGTGCCGTGACGAGTTCCCGCTGATGAACGGCTTCTACGCTCGGTATGCGGAGCAGGGCCTGGTCGTCGTCGCGGTCGACGTCCGCGAGGAGGAAGGCCTCGTCGCGGGCTTTGCCCAGTCGCTGAACGCCCGATTTCCGATCGGCCTCGACGCCGACGGCGCCGCGCAGGCCGGGTGGGAGGCCACGGTTCTGCCCGTTCACTTCTGGATCGACGCCGAGGGCATCGTTCGGGACGGCGCGCTCGGCGGCATCGGTCCGGATGTCATGGCTGCCGGCCTGCGGGCAATCATGCCGGGGGTGACCGTCGAGCCGTGACGGCCGCAGGCGCCGCCTGGGCCGAGGCCCGCCGGCGGGCGCTCGACCTCGTCGCCGCGCCGCCGCCGCTCCTCGTCGTCTCCGACTTCGACGGCACGCTGGCGCCGATCTCGCCCGACCCGATGGGCGCCGCCATCGAGCCGATCGCCCGACGGGCGATCCGCCGGCTCGCCCGGCTCGCCGCCGAGCGGCCGGAACGAGTCGTGGTCGTGCTGCTCTCCGGCCGAACCGCGGAGGACCTCGCCGGTCGCGTTCGGATCGGCGGCGTCGGCTATCTCGGCAACCATGGCGTCGAGACCGGCCGCCTCGGCAGGGCGGGGCGCGCCGTCGGCCGCGCCCGGCTCACCGTCGAGGTCGATCCCGACCTCGAGCGCTGGGTCGCGCCGGCGACGGCCGTCGGGGACGCGGTCGCCAGCCGGCTCGGCAACCCCGACTGGCTGTTCGTCGAGCGGAAAGGCTCGTCCGTGGCGTTCCACTTTCGCGCGGCGCGCGACGTGGACGCCGCCCGGCTCGCAGTCCTCGAGGCCATCGAGTCCGCCGAGCGGGCGGCGGGTGGGACCGGTCTGGCCCGTCTGGAGGGCCGCCGGATCGTCGAGCTTCGCCCCGAGATCGCCGGCGGCAAGGGCTCGGCCGTCGAGCGCCTCATCGCTCGCGTCGGTCCCGGCGCCGTTCTCGCCATGGGCGACGACCGGAGCGATGCCGAGGCCTTCGCGATCGTCGCGCGAGAGCGGGCCGCGGGCCGGCTCGCAGGGTTGACTGTCGCCGTCCACGCCGCGGCCGAGACGCCGACGGAGGTGAAGGAAACCGCCGACGTCGAGCTGGCGACGCCCCGGGACGCGGCCCGACTGCTCTCGTCCGTTGCCGGCGCGCTCGAGCGCGAGGGCCGGCGTAGCGGGGCGATCGGCGCTACGCGATCGCGCTCGCGGCCTGGCGGAGGAGGTCGAGGAACGGGCCCGGGAAGGGCCACAGCAGCATCGTGAGCACGGCCGTCGCGGCAAGCCCGCCCCAGAGGAGCCGGCTGTGGCGCAGGGGCGGAGCCTCGGTTTCGGGGTCGCGCATGTACATGTAGACCGCGACGCGGAGGTAGTAGAACGCCGCCGCGGCCGCGTTCAGGACCATGACCACGGCCAGGATCGCCACCGGTCCGCCGGCCTGGACGGCGGCCGTGATGACGTAGGCCTTCGCCCAGAAGCCCGCCGTCGGTGGGATCCCGGTCAGCGACAGGAGGAAGAGGAACATCAGGACCCCGAGCCAGGGCTCGCGGCGCCCGAGCCCGGCGAACGTCTCGAGGTTCGACGTCACCCCGGTCCGCCGCTGGAGCGCCGCGACGACCGCGAACGCGCCGAGGTTCATGAACGAATAGGCGGCTCCGTAGTAGAGGAGCCCCTCGAGCCCGTTGAGCTGGCCGCTCGCGGCCGCCGCGAGGCCGACGAGCATGTACCCGGTGTGGGCGATGGAGCTGTAGGCGAGCATCCGCTTGACGTTGTTCTGCGTGAGCGCGACGAGGTTGCCGAGCGTCATCGTCACCGCCGCGAGCACGACGATGACCGGCAGCCAGAACTCCTGGAGGCTGCCGAGGGCCTCGACGAACAGCCGCAGGATGAGCGCGAACGCCCCGATCTTCGGCCCAACGGACAGGTACCCCGTCACCGGGGTCGGCGAGCCCTGGTACGCGTCGGGCGTCCAGTAGTGGAACGGGACGGCGGCGATCTTGAAGGCCACGCCGGTCGTCATGAACGCGAGCCCCATCGCGAGGCCCGGCGAGAGCGTCCCACCGGCGACCGCGGTGCCGAGCGCGGCCCCGACGTCCGCAACGCGCGTCGAGCCGGTCAGCCCCCAGACGAACGCCAGGCCGAACAGGAAGATCGCCGAGCTGACCGAGCCGAGGAGGAAGTACTTGATCGCGCCCTCGGTCGAGTAGCCGTCGGTCTTGTGGAACCCGGCCAGCATGTAGCCCGGCAGGACCATGAGCTCGAGCCCGAGGAACAGCAACAGGAGGTCGGTCGACGCCGCGAGGAGCATCGCGCCGGTGATCGCGAAGATCAGGACGGCCGCGAACTCCGCGAGCGGCAGGTCCCGCGGCTCGAGGTAGTCCGGGGCGAAGGCGATGGTCAGCGCGACGATCGCGACGAAGAGGATGTCGAGGAACGTCGTCAGCGCGTCGACCGTGTACGCCCCACCGAACGCGGCGACCTCCTCGCGTCCGGCCGCGAGGACGAGGATGCCGACGATGCCCAGGCCGCCCAGTGCGGTGATGAGCGTCGCGTCACGCCGGCCCGGTCGAATGAGGTCGACGACGAGGACGGCCGCGGCGACGAAGACCGCGGCGACGATCGGGGCGATCGCCCGCGCCTCGGCGTTCACGCCGCGTCACCCGGTTCGACGGCCAGCCGGGATCGCCCACTGCGCTCCTCGGCGATGACGGCGACGAAGCGGGCCGCGAGCACGACCCCGATGACCCCGAGCGCGGCCGCGGGCACGATCGGCCCGAGGGCGACCGGCTCGCCCGCGGCGACCGACTGGAGGGTCGAGTCGACCGAGCCCTCGATGACATGGAGCAGGAGCCCCGGCAGGATCCCGAAGGCGACGACGAGCGCCGCGAGCGGCGCGAGCGTGAGGATCTCGACCGGGGTCATGTCGGACAGGTGGCCGCCGAGGTTCCGCAGGAACTCCGACGGCTCGCCGAAGGCGACGCGCTGGAACATCCAGAGCAGGTACGCCGCGCCGAGGATCATCACGAGCGCCGCGGTGGCGGCGACGAGCGGCGACTCGAGGAACGACCCGACGAGCACGAGGAACTCGCCGACGAAGCCCGACAGTCCGGGCAGACCGGCGGAGGCGAACGCGAAGAAGCCGAAGACGGCCGCATAGAGCGGCATGAGCGTGGCGACGCCGCCCATCTTCGCGATCGTCCGGTCGTGGGTGCGCTCGTAGATGACGCCGACGAGGAGGAACAGGGCCCCCGTGATGAGCCCGTGGTTGACCATCTGGAGGATCGCGCCCTGCATGCCCTGCTCGTTGAACAGGAACACGCCGAGCGTCACGAAGCCCATGTGGCTGACCGAGCTGTAGGCGACGAGCTTCTTCAGGTCGGGCTGGACGAGGGCCACGATCGCGCCGTAGATGATCGCGATGAGGCTGAGCACGATGATCGCGGGGGCGAACGTGTGCGCCGCGTCCGGGTAGAGCGGCAACGCGAAGCGGATGAAGCCGTAGCCGCCGAGCTTCAGGAGGATCCCGGCGAGGATCACCGACCCCGCCGTCGGCGCCTCGACGTGGGCGTCGGGCAACCAGGTGTGGAACGGGAACATCGGGACCTTGATCGCGAACGCCAGGAAGAAGGCGAGGAACGCGAACAGCTGGAAGCCGGGGTCGAAGCCGGCGCCGCGCAGGCGCTCGAAGTCGAAGGCGCCCGCCCAGTTGCCGCCGTTCATCGCCTGGAAGGCGAACGCGGTGGCGAGGATCGCGACGAGCATGAGCAGCGAGCCGACGAGCGTGTAGAGGACGAACTTGAGCGTCGCGTAGATCCGATTCGCGCCGCCCCAGATGCCGATGATCAGGTACATCGGGACGAGGACGATCTCGAAGAAGATGTAGAAGAGGAACGTGTCGAGGGCGACGAAGCAGCCCACCATCCCGACCTCGAGGATCAGGAAGGAGACCATGTACTCCTTGATCCGCTCCTGGATCGGCCGGAACGAGGCGAGGATCGAGATCCACATGAGGGTCGTCGTGAGCACGACGAGGGCGATCGACAGCCCGTCCACCCCGAGCTTGTACTGGATGCCGAACAGCGGGATCCAGTCGGCCGTCTCGCGGAAGAGGAAGTCGGAGCTCGCATCCGGCGCGCGGAAGCCGATGAGCAGGAGGAGCGAGGCGACCCACGTCGCGAGCGACGTCGCGAGCGCCACCGGACGGGCCGACTCCCGGGGCAGGATCGCCACGACGATCGCGCCGACGAGCGGCAGGAAGGTGACGATCGACAGGATCGGGATGCCCCGGAGGATCGACTCGATCATCCCGGGCCGCCGGCGAGGAGCAGGTAGGACGCCGCCATCGCGATCAGGCCGAGGGCGATGCCGAGCGCGTAGTTCTGGACGCGGCCGGTCTGGACGCGCGACAGGCGGCGCCCGCTGCCCCGCGTGAGGGCGCCGATCGCGTTGACCGTGCCGTCGACGATCTCCCGGTCGAACCACCACAGGGCCGCCGCGACCCGGCCGCCGATCCGGATGAACAGCAGGTCGTTGAGCTCGTCGAACCACCACTTGTTGAGCGACGCCCGGTAGAGGAACGGCACCCGGGCCGAGAGGGACCGGACGAGCTCCGGCCGCGGCTGGCGCCGGAGCGGGCCGATGGCCACCCCGTAGAGCCACCACGCCGCCGCGACACCGAGGGCGGCGACGGCGACGCTCGCCCCGATCAGCGCGCCGTCGATGCCGAACAGCTGGTACTCGGCCTCGGCGTGGTGGAGGGCCTCGACCGCCGGCGCGAAGACGCCCGCGAGCCAGTGGTGGATCGTGCTGTCGCCGAGCGGCAGCCCGAGCGCGAGGCCCAGCCCGATCGACGGGATCGCGAGCAGCCACAGGGGGATCGTCATCACCGGCGGCGACTCGTGGATCCGGTCGTCGACCTCCGGATCGACCCGCGAGGGGCCCCAGAAGGTCAGGCCGATGAGCCGGAACATGTAGAAGGCGGTGAGGATCGCGACGACGATCCCGATCGCCCAGACCCACGGGAAGCCGAGCTTGAACGCCTCGCCGAGGATCTCGTCCTTGCTGAAGAAGCCGGCGAGCGGCGGGATCCCGGCGATCGCCAACGACCCGATGAGCATCGTCCGATACGTGTGCGGGATCTTCGAGGCGAGGCCGCCCATCCGCCGCATGTCCTGCTCGTCGTGGACGGCATGGATGACCGAGCCCGAGCCGAGGAAGAGCAGGCCCTTGAAGAAGCCGTGGGTCATGAGGTGGAAGATCGCGGCCGTGAACGCGCCCACCCCGAGCGCGGCGAACATGTAGCCGAGCTGGCTCAGCGTCGAGTACGCCAGGACCCGCTTGATGTCCGTCTGGGTCATCGCGATCGAGGCGGCGAGGATCGCCGTGAAGATGCCGATGGCGGCCACGACGACGAGGACGCCTGGCGCCTCGGCGAAGATCGGGCTGGCCCGGGCGACGAGGTAGACGCCCGCGTTCACCATCGTCGCCGCGTGGATGAGGGCCGAGACGGGGGTCGGGCCCTCCATCGCGTCGGGCAGCCAGACGTGGAGCGGGAACTGGGCGCTCTTGCCGACCGCGCCGGCGAAGATCAGGAGGACGATGATCCAGATCGGGATGAGGGTCGCCTCGCCGGCGGCGAGGAGCGCCGCGATCGACTCCCGGATGTCGAGCGTGCCGGTGCTGGCGAAGATCGCCATGATCCCGAGGGCGAATCCCACGTCGCCGACGCGGTTGACGATGAACGCCTTCTTCGCCGCAAGGGCCGCCGAGCGGCGCTGGTGCCAGAAGCCGATCAGCAGGTACGAGCACAGGCCGACGAGCTCCCAGGCGACGAACACGACGAGCCAGTTGTCGGCCAGGACGAGCAGCAGCATCGAGAACATGAAGAGGTTCAGGTAGGCGAAGAACCTCGGGTAGCCGGGGTCGTGGGCCATGTAGCCGATGCTGTAGACGTGGACGAGCATGCCGATCGTCGTCACGACGATGAGCAGGCAGGCGGTCAGGTTGTCGACGAACAGCCCAGCCGTGACCGTGAAGTCGCCGGCCGGGATCCACTCGAACAGCTTGACCTCGTGGCCGGCCCCGAGGCCGCCGGTCAACGCACCGAAGGCGACGACCATCGCGAGCGCCCACGAGAGCACGACGACGCCGACGGGGATGAGGTGCGCCTCCCGGTCGAGCCGGCGGCCGACGGCCGCCGTGATCACGAACCCGACCAACGGCAGGAACAGGATCACCGGGATGAGCAGCCCCACGAGGCCGCCGGTGCCGACAGCGCCGCCCTCCTCGCCGGCCGCGAGGATCGTCGTCGCCGCGTTGACGAGCGCGGTCTGCGCGCTCACGTCCACCGGCCGCTCATTGCCGCATCGCGTCGTACTCGTCGACGAGCGGTGTCTTGCGGTTCCGGAAGATCGCGATGACGATCGACAGCCCGACGGTCGCCTCGGCCGCCGCGACGGCCATGACCATGATCGCGATGACCGACCCGTCGGCGCTGAGCGACGGGATGAAGGAGCCGAAGGCGACGATCGCGAGGTTGACCGCGTTGAGCATCAGCTCGATCGACATGAGCATGCTGATCGCGTTCCGCCGGGCGAGGAAGCCGAACGTCCCGATCGCGAACAGGAGGCCGGCGAGGACGAGGTAGGCGTCGAGCGAATCGCTCACGGCCCGCTGCCCTCCTCGCGCTTCGCGAGGAAGACGCCGCCGATGACCGCCGCGAGGAGGAGCACGCTGACGATCTCGAACGGCAGCACGTACTCGTTGAAGAGCACCTCGGCGAGGGTGTCGGTGGCGGTGTGGATCCGCTCGCCGACGGCCGGCCAGTCGGTCACGCCGACGGCGAGCGCGACGATGACCGCGAGGACGACCGCGGCCATCGCCGCGCCGATGGACTGCGTCTGGAAGACGAGGCGCGTCGGGGCGTCCTTCGTCTCGGTCAGCATGATCGCGAACAGGATCAGGACGCTGATCGCCCCGATGTACACGAGGACCTGTGCGGCGGCGACGAGCGGGGCGCCGGCGACCACGTAGATCCCGGCCAGGGCGCCGAAGCAGACGATCATCGCGAGGCCGCAGCGGATGATGTCGCGCATCGTCACGACGAGCAGGCCGGCGCCGATGAGGACCTCGGCGAAGATGAAGAACAGGACGTCGTCGCCCCAGCGGAGCGCGCCGAGGAGGACGAGGCCGATCGGGACGGCGACCGCGAGCCCGAGCAGGCCGACGGTCGCGAGGATCGTCAGGAGGCTCCGCGACATCGCCCCTCCCTAGCGGCCGTTGCCGTGCCCGTCGCCGTGCCCGTCGCCGTGCCCGTCGCCATGGCTGTGGCCGTGGCCGTCCCCGGCCGCGAGCATCCGGAAGTCGTCCCCGGCCGAGCTCGGGAGCTGCGCGGCGATCGCCGCGGGCAGGACCGGCAACAGCTTGTCGGTCTGGATGATCCGGCCCTCGGCCTTCGCCCGGGCGACCCAGTCGCGCTCCTTGCGGATGTACGTGACCTCGGTCTCGCGATCGACGGCCGAGTAGGCCATGAGGTCGATCATCGGCTGCTCCCGGCTCGTGTGGGACAGCTCCATGTCCGCCCCGTCGCGGAGCGCGTCGTACGGGCAGGCGTCGACGCAGATCCCGCACAGGATGCAGCGGCTCTCGTCGACCTCGTACTTCTCGAGGACCCGCGGCTTCGGCATGAGCGCGCCGGTCGGGCAGGTCTCCGCGCAGCGGCCGCAGGACACGCACGGGGTGTCGTTGAGGCTCATGTCGAGCGGGGTCGTCACCAGCGTGTCGAAGCCGATCCGCATGAAGTCGTAGCACGCCGCGCCCACGACCTCCGCGCAGACGTTGGCGCAGCGACCGCAGTCGATGCAGCGCGACGGCTCGCGAAGGATGAACGCGTGGGAGTCGTCGCGGATGTAGTCGTGGTTCAGGCCGGTGAACCGGTTCTCGGTGACGCTCCGGAACCCGGCGCCCTGGTGGTGGGCGGGCTCGAGCGTCTCGAGGGTCGTGCCGTACTCGATTCCGAGCCGCCGCAGGTCGCAGTAGCCGATCGCCTCGCACGTGCACTGGAGGCAGCGGGTCGACTCGGCCATCGCCTCGGCCCGGGTGTAGGGGATCTCGTACTCGATGTAGCTCCGGTTGCGGATCTCGGCCGGCAGCGCCTTCAGCCGGTAGCGGGGCTCCTTGACCTCGCTCGTGAACGGGACGATCGAGAGGAACTGCGGCTGCGGCTCGGCGAGCGTCTGGCGGGTCCGGATCGTGGCGAGGTCCAGGCCCTTCAGCCAGGCATCGGCGGCGTAGGCCGCGCGGCGTCCCTCGGCGACCGCCTGGACGACCGTCGACGCGCCGATCCGGACGTCGCCCGTCCCGAAGACCCCGGGCCGGCCGGTCTCGAAGGTCACGGCATCGGCCTTCATCCGGCCGTTCTTCGTTTTCTCGACGCCCTTGTTGCCGGGCTGCTCGATCCACTCGAGCTCCGGTCCCTGGCCGATCGCGAGCAGGACGCGATCGCAGGGGATCGTGAACTCGGTGCCCGGCGCGGGCTCCGGCCGACGGCGGCCGGAGGCGTCGGGCGCGCCGAGCTTCATCCGGATGAACTCGACGCCGGTGACGTTGTTTGCCTCGTCCGTGACGACCCGGACGGGGCCTGCCTGGAAGATGGCGGTAACGCCCTCCTCGATCGCCTCGTGGACCTCGTTCGCCGCGGGCATGTCCTTCATGTCGCGGCGGTAGACGAGCGTGACCTCCTTCGCGCCCTGGCGGACCGACGTGCGCGAGCAGTCCATCGAGGTGAAGCCGCCGCCGATGACGACGACGCGCTTGCCCGCGTGGTCCGGGTACGGCAGGCCGAGGGTCGCCGTGCGCAGGTACTCGAGGCCGTCGAGGACCTCCGGCGCGTCCTCGCCCGGGATGCCGAGCTTGTTCGTGTCGTAGCAGCCGATCGCGACGAGGACCGCGTCGAACCCCTGGTTCTGGAGGTCGTCGAGCGTGAAGTCCGTCCCGAGGCCCTGGTTGCAGACGATCTTGCCGCCGAGCCGGGTCACGGATTCGTAC
>DATBKB010000047.1:0-12063 GCA_036556145.1 Candidatus Limnocylindrales bacterium
ATCGATGGGTCAAGCGACTCCGTGCCAGTAGCGCCGTTACCGGCGTCTTGGGCCCGAAGGGGAATCGGCTCGCGCTCGACGACCCGCGCCCCATCCTGAAGTCTCGTGCCGGCCTCCGCGTCCGGCGGCGTCATCCCTCCATCGACGGCGCGGATCGGCGTGCCGAGCGACGTCACGAGGACGATCGAAGACAGGCCGGCGACCGCGACCTGGGAGCGGAGGCGGCGGGACGACACCATGGTTGTCCCCTCCTCGACCCAACCGACTCGTCTCCTCGAGCGGGGGTCGCTCGCGACGGGCGAGCGGGGACACCGTAGCCAGCGCCGGCCGTCTACGGCAATGGGTACATGTCCCTATTCGTGCGCGACGTGTCCGGACTCCCGTATCACGCCGAGGGCGACGCGGCCCGTCGGCACGATCCAGTCACACGGCACCGCGGCACCTTCGCGCGTAGCATCGCTCGCGTGCGCGAAAACGACGTACTTGACGTCGGGCCACGGGGCGACTCGCTCGACGAGCTGATCACGCTCCTAGAACTCCAGCAGGCTCTGCTCGCTTCCGTCGCGACAGGTGGTCCCCGGATCGAGACCGTCGACTGGGTCTAGAAGGAGCGGCGCACCCGCCTCCGTCGCGGACTGGGGGCGCTAGGGCTCCAGGATCCCTTCCCATGGACGGGACTCGGGAGTGGCATGGCTTCTGGAAGACGCTCGGCGGTTACGCTGGGCGGCGACTACACGTCGAGCGCCTAGCGGCGCGCGTCCTCGACGAGTTGCGGGCGCGTCGTGACGCCGACCGGGCTGGCCGACTGGGGCGCGGAGACGGTCCATGGGCTCGAGGCGACGCCCAGCCGGTCGCCAGCCGAGGTGACGACCAGTCGAGGTCGGCCCCAGTCAGCGTGCTGTCGATCTGGACGACCGTCGCGGTCGTGCCCGGGTAGCCATAGGTCTCGGTCGAGCCGGCGAGGACCCGGGTCCGGAAGCGATCGAGGGCGTCGAAGGTGAACGATGCGTCGTCGGCCGTCCCCGGCCGGTCGATCGAGGTGAGCTCGCCGGCGAGGTCTTACGTCCAGGCGGTCGACTCGGTCCCGGTGTCCTCCGGCTTGGACGTCATGTCGCCGAAGGCGTTGTAGGCGACGACTGTCGTCCCCCGGTCGTGGAGCTCAGCTGGTCGGTCCGGTCGTAGCCGTACGTCCACGTCGTGGTCCCATCCGATCTCTTCGTCCGGTTGCCGTCGTGGTCGTACTCGTACGTGAACGCGAGCTGTGGTGCGTCAGACTTTCTTGGACACCCCAGACTGTGATCAGGGTCGTCAGGAGGCGGTCCGTGCCGTCCCCTGCAGCGATTTGACAGCGACCCTCGCCGTGCCGTCCCCTGTATCCGTGCCGACTCTCCGTCGGGCGGGGCTTGCCGCGGCGCTCGCGGCGGCGCCCCTCGCCCTCGCCTACCGCTTCGCCCTCGTGTACCGCGTCCGGGCCGGGTTCCCCCGGCCGTATCCGCTGCTCGTCGACCCGTCGGACTTCGGGATGTCGTTCGAGACGATCGGCGTCCATGCGCCGGGAACGCGCCTGCCGGCGTGGTTCATCCCGGCCCGCGGCGGTGCCCGGGGGCCCGGTGTCCTGCTGATCCACGGCTGGGAGTCAGGCCGCGACCGGACGCTGCCGATGGCGCGCTTCCTCCACGCCGCCGGGTTCCACGTCCTGACGCTCGACGTCCGCGGCCACGGCGAGAACGAGGCCGAGACGCTGCCGGTCAGCGCCGGCGAGTTCGGCATCGACGCGATGGCGGGCTTCGACGCGCTCCTCGCACGGCCCGAAGTCACCACCGGCGCCATCGCCGGCCACTCGCTCGGCGGCGTGGGCGCGATCCTCGCGGCCGCGGCCGATCCGCGCGTCGCGGCGCTGGTCAGCACGTCCTCGCCGGCCGAGCCGTACCGGCTGACGCGCCACACGTTCCGGCTCGCGCGCCTGCCGATCCCCGACCCCGTCGCGTACCCGCTGGCGTGGCTGACGACACGGGTCTACCTGCGGCCGCGCGGCCACCGGGCGGCGGCGATCAGCGCGTCGGCGGCCATCGCCCGATACGAGGGCCCCGTCCTGCTGATCCACGGCGACGACGACCACGTCGTGCCGATGACGCATATGGCGCGGCTCGAGCGGATCGCCCGTGCCTCGCGGGCCGACCGCCCGAACGCCGCGCCGATCGAGACGCTCGTCATCGATGGCGGCGGTCACAGCTGGCTCTACGAGTTCCCCGAGTACCGCCGGACCGTTGCCCGCTTCCTCGCCGCGTCGCTCGGCGGACCGCTCGCCGCGGAGGAGGCCGGGGACGTCGCGGCGGGCATCCAGGCGGCGCGCGTGCCCGATGCCGACCGGCCGCTCACCGCGCTCGCGGCCGAGCCCGGCGGCTTTCGCTCGCTCGCCGGAATCATCTGGCGCGCCCTCGCCCGACAGGGCCTCGAGGACGAGCGGGATCCAGCCGCGGCGCAGTCGATCGAAGCCGAGACCACGCCCGCCGACGAGGAGACGCGACCCGCACCTGCACCCGCCGCGCGCGCCGCCGGGCGCTGAGGCATTTCGTGGACGTCTGGACCGCGGTCTCGACGAAGCGGGCGGTTCGCGACTTCGCCGCGCGGCCGATCGACGCGGAGCACCTCCGGCGGATCCTCGACGCCGGCCGTCGTGCCGGCAGCTCGAAGAACCTCCAGCGCTGGGACTTCATCGTCTGCCGCGACCGCGCCCACCTCGAGGAGCTCGCGGCGGTCGGGCCGTGGGCCGGCCACCTCGCCGGCGCCGCGGTCGCGATCGCCCTCGTCGTTCCGGATCCGAACGCCGCGGACGCGCCGCTGTCGGTGATGTTCGACCTCGGCCAGGCGGCCGAGAACATGATGCTCGTCGCGTGGGAGCTCGGGATCGGCAGCGTGCCCGCGACGGTCTACCGCCACGACCTCGCCCGTCGACTGCTCGGGTACCCGGCCGATCGGCACTGCGAGTACCTGCTGTCGTTCGGCTATCCCGCGGACGCCTCGGAGCTCACCGCGAGGCCGCGCAAGGGCGGCCGGAAGTCGCTCGACGAGATCGTCCACGAGGAGCGCTGGTAGCTCCGCGGCGCCGGCCGCGCGCCGGACCGCCCTACTGCCAGCGGAAGAAGCGGGCGCTGATCGCGAAGCAGATCGCGAGGAACAGCGCGAGGACGCCGAAGCACACCGCGAGCGGCATGAACGCCGCCCCACCGACCATCGTCTGGCGCAGCCCGTCCGACAGGTACGTCAGCGGCATCGCCATCGCGACGTTGCGCAGGAAATCGGGCATGACCTCGATCGGGAAGAACGTGCCCGACAGGAACATCAACGGGAACTGGACGATGCTCGTCATGCCGTTGGCCGCGTCCTCGGTCGGCGCGAACGAGGCGATGACGTAGCCGAGGGCGATGAACGCCAGCGCGCCGAGGATGACGAGCGCCGCGACGAGCAGCACGTTGCCCGACACCTGTACGCCGAAGACGCCCGCGCCGACGCCGACGATGATCGCGGTCTGGACGATCGCGATGAGCAGCCGCATGACGACGTTGCTGCCGACCAGCTGCCAGCGTCGCAACGGCGTCGCGTTGAGGCGCTTGAGGATGAGCTTCTCGCGGTCGGCGACGAGCGGGATCGCGCTGAACACGCCCAGCTGCATGATCGCCATGCCCAGGATGCTGGGGACGAGGTAGCTGACGATCCCGAGATCCTGCGTCTGCAGGGCCCGGGCATCCGGCACGACGGCCGGCCCGCGGCCGCTGATCGCGAGGCTCACGCCGTCGAGGACGCCGGTGACGATCCTGTACGTGTCGGCGGTCTGGTTCGTCTGGGTCGGGTCGGTGTAGACGACGACGCTCGTCGGCTGGCCGGGCGTCGTCGCGAGCTGCTGGATCGCCGCGCCGTACCCGGCCGGGACCTCGAGCACGGCGCGCAGCTCGCCCTTGCGCATTCGCTCGAGCGCGTCCGCCTCCGAGGCCTCGACGAGCTCGACGTTCTGGACGCGATCGAACGCCTCCCGCAGCTGTGCCGACTGCGGCGTCCCGTCGAGGTCGACCCAGCCGTACGTCCGCGTCGGGTCGCCGCCGCCCGAGAAGATCGTCCCGAACAGCAGGATGAAGATGAGCGGGAACGCGAGCGTCCAGAACAGCGCTGCGCGATCGCGGACGAAGCTCCGGATGTTCGCGACGGTGAGCTGGAGCAGCGCCCGCATCGTCAGTCCCGGAGCGCCCGGCCGGTGAGGTCGAGGAAGACGTCCTCGAGGGTCGGCCGGCGGATCGCGAGGTTGCGCGCCTCGACCCCGAGCGATTCCGTCGTCGCGAGGACGGCGCCGATCGTCGCCGGCACGTCCCGGGTATAGAGGATGACCTCGCCGTCCTCGGTCTTCACCGACGACACGCCGGGGAACGTCGCGAGGCGGGCCTCGTCGAGGACGTCGATCCGGTCGAAGCGAACGGAACGCTCCTTGAACCGCCGCGACACCAGCTCCTGGACGGTGCCCGCGTCGAGGATCCGGCCGTGGTCCATGATCGCGAGCCGGTCGCAGAGGACCTCCGCCTCTTCCATGTAGTGGGTCGTGAGCAGGACCGTGCGACCGGCGGCGCGAAGGGCCTCGACGATCTCCCAGAGCGACCGGCGGGCGGCGGGGTCGAGACCGGTCGTCGGCTCGTCGAGGAAGACGAGCTCCGGGTCGTTGACGAGCGCGAGCGCGACGGCGAGGCGTTGCCGCTGTCCGCCCGACAGGTCCTTCGTCCTCGTCGTTCGCTTCTCGCCGAGCTCGAGAAGGTCGACGAGCTCCGCCGTCGGGCGGGTCCGGGTGTAGAAGCTCCGGAAGAGCTCGACGACCTCGACGACGGTGAGCTTCGGATAGAGCGCCGCCGTCTGCAGCGCCACGCCGATCCGCTGCTTGAGGGCGTCGGGGTTGCGCGACACGTCGATGCCGAGGACCGTGGCCTCGCCGCCGTCCGGCTTGCGCAACCCCTCGAGGATCTCGACGGTCGTCGTCTTCCCGGCACCGTTCGGGCCGAGCAGCCCGAAGACCTCGCCGCCGCGGACCTCGAAGTCGATGCCGTCGACGGCGCGGGTCGGGCCGTAGGACTTGCGAAGCTCGCGGACGCGGACGACCGGCGCCGCCCCCTCTGCCGGGCTCATCGCCTCAGAGCTTCTTGCGCAGGTACGCGGCCACGCCGGCGTCGTAGCCGAGCGCCTCGTAGAGGTGTCGAGCGTCGGGTCGATGGTGGCCGGCGGTCACCTCGATGAACGCGGCGCCGACGCTGCGCGCCGCCCGCTCCGCCTCGTCCATCAGCAGGTGGCCGATGCCCCGGTCGCGCACACCCGCGTCGACGACGAGCGCGAGCACGCGGACGATCCGGTCGTCATGCTCGAAGCGCGGCATCGCGTGGAGCGCGACGAACCCCAGGACCTCGCCATCGAGGTCGGCGACGACCACGCGCGAGAAGTCCGACCCGAACCGCTCCAGCCGCGCGAGGATGTCGCTCGGTCCGGCCGGGTAGCCCTCGTCGGTGAACAGCGTCGCAATCCGCTCGGCGTCCGGCGCGGCGGCCGGGCGGAGGACGACCTTGCCCTGCTCGATCACGGCTCGATGGTAGCGGCTCGAGTCGGGGACCGACGATGGTCTGGCTCTCGCTGACCCGCGATGAGGAGGTGAGCGCCCCAGCGTGGCGCGCCAACGACCAGATGCTGGGGCCCGAACGGACCGGGTCCCTCGCCCGAGAGGGTCAGCCCGCCGGCACGCAGATCGCGACGGACTGTAGGGAGGCGGTCCCCGGAGACCACGGCGTACACCGCCACGACGCCCTCGTCGAACCGGGCGAGGGAAGCTGCAATCCGGCCCTCGGTGATCGGTTCGAGGAGGAGGATCTCGACGGCTCCGGGCACAGACATGACAAGGCGGCACCGGGCGCCGAGCTGCGTGTCATCGGGGAGGTCGCGAGACATCACGGGAGCCGAGCGTCCGAAGGACGCCACGAGGTCGCGCTCCTTGCGATCGATGTCGACGGTGGCCAGCCCGAAGACGCGACGCGCGGACGTTCCCACGACCTGGTCGACCAGCTGGAGCGCTCCGGTGATCGCGGCCGCTCCGTGAATCGAGTCCTCCGGGCGCGGCGCGCTCACCGAAGGATGAGGTCCGGCGCCGGTCCTCCGAGCGACTCGAAGCCCAGTCCCTCGTAGAGCCGGATGGCCGACGCGTTTTCGGCGAAGACGCCGAGGTAGGTCCAGCGCGAGCCAGCCGCGATCGCGTCCGCGGTCACGACCGCCGTGACCAGGCGGCCGAGCCCGCGGCCACGGTAGGCCGGCCGCGTCCCGATCGACGACAGGTAGCTCGCTCCGTCGAACGTGGACCGCTTGGCCGCGGCCGCCGGCTCGCCGTCGACACGGATGAGGCACGCGTGAAGACCCGGCGCATCGAACATCGCCGCCGTCTCGACCTCGATCGACTCCCGGCGTTCGGGCACGGAGAAGGCCTCGGCCAGCACGAGCGAGACCTGCTTCGACGCGTCCACGCGGGCCGCCCCTTCGAGCGCGTCGAGCTGCACGACAGACAGCGACCGCGGCATCGGCTCAGCGGCAACGGCGACGGCGCGCCTCGAATCGGCGAGCAGCATCAGGTTGCTCCCGCCGACGTCCTCGAACCCGGCGGCGATGAGCCGCTCGACGATGTCCGGCGGCTCGTTGAACGCCGGTCGGGGCCAGATGTGCGGCAGCCGGTCGAGCGTCGCGAACAGCGTGATGACCTCGTCGAGCCGGCGATCGAACGCGGCGGACGACGGCCAGCGGATCGCATTGACGCGGTTCCAGAACGGCTCGCGATCGAGCGGGTCGAAAAGGAGGATCGCGTCGCCGAGCTCCCGGATGTCACGGCCGGGACGGGCGTGCACCCTCGCCTCGTGTCGCTCGAGGAAGATGAGGGTTTCGACGTCGACACCGGCCGGAAGCGGCATCCGCGTACGATAGCCGCGCCCCGGCGCGCGATGCCGCGCCGGCGGGAGGAGGAGGCGACGATGCGCCGACCGACGCTCGCGGGACTCGTGCTCATCGCGATCCTCGGTGCGGGTGCATGCGGCGGCACCGGCAGCGGCGGCTCCCCCGCCGCGACGACGGCGGCCAGCGCGTCCCCGGCTGCGGGCGCGCCGTGCGCCAGGGCCACCGATCCCGTCGAGAGCCCGGTCGAGGTGTCGATCGCAGGCCGGGCGTACGACCCGGATCCGGTCGAGGCGAAGGTGGGCCAGCCGATCGCGTGGACCAACGAGGACGGCGTTCCCCACACGGCAACGCTCGACGAGTTCCCCGCGTGTGCCACGTCGACGCTGTCGCAGGGCAGCACGGGCGCCCTCGTCTTCAGCGCGGCCGGCACGTACGCGTACCACTGCGCGATCCACTCGTCGATGAAAGCGACGATCACGATCGCGCCGTAGGCCCCGTGCAACCGCCGCTGGCGAGGCCGTGTTCAGGAAGGTGATGGACAGTCGCCTCCTGGCCGACCTCGCGGCAGACCTCGACGCCGCGTTCGAGCGGCTCGTGCTCGCCCACCAGGACCGCCTGTACACGATCGCCCTGCGACTGCTCGGCGACCCGCGCGATGCGGAGGAAGTGGCGCAGGACGCGCTCGTCCGCGCCTACCGGGCGCTCGCGACGTACGACGCCGACCGGATTCTCGAGCTTCGCCTGCGGCCATGGCTCGCGACGATCGCGATCAACCTCTGTCGCAATCGCGGCCGGCGGCGGACGCCGATCCTCGCCTCGCTCGAGGTCCTCAACGGCGCCGACCCGACGGCCGAGCGACGGCCGCTCGCGGCTGCGGCGATCGAGCCGTCCCCGGGCCCGCTCGAGACCGCGCTCCGTCGCGAGTCCGCGGCGCACTGGGCGGGCCTCGTGCTCCGCCTGCCCGAGCGCTATCGCGTCCCGATCGTCCTTCGTCACGTCGATGGCCTGTCCTACGACGAGATGGCGCAGGCCCTCGGACGTCCCGAGGGCACGCTCAAGGCGCAGGTCCATCGGGGCCTGAGCCTCCTTCGCTCCGAGCACGAACGCGCATCCAACGCCGACCACCTGCCGGCCATCGAGCCGGCCCAGGAGATGACCGCATGACCGCCCGATCCACGCCACTCGCCATCGCCGACGTCGAGGCGGCGCTCGCCGGCCTCGCCGTCGAGGCGCCCCCGACCCTCGCGCCGGCGACGCTCGTCGCCGTCGGCCTCGCCGATGCCTATGCCCCGCTCGACTCCCCGCTCGGGCCGGTCTTCGTCGCGTGGAACGGCCGCGGGATCTCGGCGGTCGACGCCGCCGGTGATCGCTCCGAGTTCGAGGCCCGCCACCGGCGCTCCGTCGGGCGCCCGGTCCGGGCCGTCGCCGAGGTCGAGCCCCAGCTCGCCCGCGCCATCGCGCGGCGGCTCGCCGGGGATCGCCGCGTCGCGATCGACCTCGACTTGCGCGGGCGCAGCGAGTTCGAGCGCGCCGTCTGGTCGAAGACGCTCGAGATTCCACGGGGCGAGGTTCGCCCGTACGGCTGGATCGCCGCCGAGATCGGCCGGCCGCGCGCCGTCCGAGCGGTGGGCACGGCGCTGGCGCACAACCCGGTGCCGCTCGTCGTCCCGTGCCATCGCGTGGTCCGGAGCGACGGGATGATCGGCCAGTACTCGCTCGGCGGGCCCGGCAACAAGCGGACGATCCTGGCGGCCGAGGGCCTCGACCCCGCGGAGCTCGAGGAGCTCGCTCGGGCCGGCATCCGCTACATCGGCTCTGACACCACGAGGATCTACTGCCTGCCGAGCTGCCACAACGCGCGCCGGATCACCGACCGCCACCGGGTCCCGTTCCGGTCCGCTGCCGCCTCCGAGGCGGCCGGCTTCCGGGCCTGCATGGAGTGCCGCCCCGGCTCCGCGTACGCCGCCGCGTAACCGGGCGCGACGGCGCAGCCCCCCGGGCGATACACTGCCTGCATCTTGGACCAGCCGACTATTCCAAGCCGCCCAAAGGAACGCGCCCCGAGCGCGCTCATCTGGCTCGGCCTGCTCGTCCTCTACCTCGTCTGGGGCTCGACCTACCTCGGCATCCGGGTCGCCGTCGAGACGATCCCGCCGTTCTCGATGGCGGCGGCGAGGTTCGTCGCCGCCGGCCTGTTCCTCTTCGGCTGGTCGATCCTCCGCGAGGGGCGGTCGTTCACCTGGCCTGCCCGGCGCGAGTGGCGCGACATGTTCGTCATCGGCGCACTGCTCCTCGGCGGCGGGATGGGGCTCGTCGCCTGGGGCGAACAGACGGTCCCATCGGGCATTGCCGCGCTGTTGATCGCACTGATGCCGGTGTGGGTCGCAATCTTCGGCCGCGTCTTCTTCGGCGAGCGATTGCCGCGGCTGGCGATCGTCGGCATCGCGGTCGGGCTCGTGGGGGTCGCGATCCTCGTCGGCGGTGGCTCCGATCCGGCCGATCGACTCGATCCCTGGGGGATCCTCGCGCTCCTCGTCTCGCCGATCTGCTGGTCGGCGGGCTCGCTGTACTCCGCCCATGTCGTCCGGCCGACCGGCCGGCCGCTCGTCGGCACGGCGATGCAGATGCTCTCCGGGGCCGTGATCCTCTCGCTGTTCGCCGTTGCGACGGGCGAGCCGGGTCGCATCGACCTCGGCGCGATCAGCGACCGATCGCTCCTGGCCCTCGCCTATCTCACGGTCGTGGGCAGCGTCGTCGCGTTCAGCACGTACGTCTGGATGCTGCGCGTCGCGCCGCTGCCGCTCATCGCGACGTACGCCTACGTCAACCCCGTCGTCGCCGTGATCCTCGGCGGGCTGATCCTGGGCGAGACGCTCACGCCGACGAAGCTCGTGGCCGGTGGGGTCATCGTCTTCGCGGTCGCGCTCATCATCACCGCGCGCGGCCGAATGCGGACGCCCGAAGCGGCGGAGATCGACCCGGCGACGACACGGGCTCGTCGCGGTGCTCGTGCCGAAAGGGGCGCGCCGGCGGGCGGCACCTCGGCGCTCACGCCTCGGCGATGACGGTTCGCCCGACGCGTCGGGCGAGGGCCATGATCGTGATCATCGGGTTGACGCCGAGACCGGTCGGCGCGAGCGAGCCGTCCGCGACGTAGAGGCCGCGGATCACGCCGTCGCCGGCGGCCGACGTGCGAAGGCGGCCCGCGGGATCGCACGGCGCGTCCCCGGCTCGTGCACCCATCCGGACCGAGCCGAGCTGGTGGGCCGAGAACACCGTGCCGCGATTCGGTCGGAAGTCGACTTCGGCCAGCGACTCGATCCACCGATCGACGGACTCGCGTCCCCCTGCCTCGTAGCGCCGGAGCGGCATGCCGAGCGCGAGGATCTCGCGCGCACCCGCCGCGCCCGCGAGCCGTGCCATCGATCCGAGCGCGTGCCGAAGGGTCGCGATGCCGTCGCTGTCGAGCCGGTAGTCGACGCGCGTGTGTCGGGCGCCGGTGGCCCGGACGCGGCCCTCGCCGCCGTCACGGGTGATCGCGATGAACGGCGCGAGGTGGCGCGCGACCGACGCGAGCGCGGCGTGCGCAGCCGCGCCCTCCCACGGCAGTGCCAGCGCGAGAAGCCCGGGGTGACCGGGCGCCGATTCGATGACATATGGCCGCGGTCCGGCACCCGCCGCGACGAACTCGTCGACGCGGGCCGCCTGCATCACGCCACGCCACATGTCGACCGGCTCGTCGAACCGGCCGGCGACAACGGACACGGGATGGATCCGCAAGTGTCGTCCGATGGCCGGGTGCTCGGCACCCGACCGTTGGAGGATCGCCGGCGTTCGCAGCGCGCCGGCAGCGACGACGACCTGCCGCGCCGGGAGCATGACCTGGCGCAGCGGGTCGCCGACCGACGCGGCGACGCCGACCACGCGGCCCGCCCGGACGATGATGCGATCGACTCGCGCATCCGGGACGATCCGGGCGCCGCACGCCACGGCCTCGGCGAGGTGCGAGCGCACGGCCGATCGCTTCGTCCCTCGCCGGCAGCCGAACCCGCACGAGCCGCAGTCGGCGCAATCGGGTCCGTTCCGCCGGATGCGGCCGGCCTTCCAGCCGAGTGCCGCCGCACCGCGGAGGATCGCCGCGTCCTTCGGCGGCACGGACGCGGCCTCGCGGACGCCCAGCTCGGACTCGAGGGCCACGACGTCGGCGATCGCCTCCCCGCCGTCCCAGCCGCCGATGCCATGGTCGCGCACCCACTCCGCGCGGAGCTCCGCGGGCGAGCCGACGCACGTCATCCAGTTCACGAGCGTCCCGCCACCGACGGCCGCGCCCGCGAGGAGCGTCGCGGAGCCGTCCCACGTCGCCGTCAACCCGTGATCGAGGTACAGCCGGTCGAAGGCGTCGAGCTCGTCCACCGGCATGGCGGCCTCCGTGACCAGCGGGCCGGCCTCGAGGACGAGCACCGACCGGCCGGCCATGGCGAGATCGCGGGCGACGACGCCTCCGCCCGCTCCGGAGCCGACGACGATGACGTCGGCGTCGGTGTCGACCGGGCCGCCGTTGTCAGCCGGGAGCTGCCACGGGGTGATCGCCGAGTCCGGTGCGACTGGCGGCTGGTCCGGGCGGTAGCCGATCGCCTCGAGACGTGGCGCGGCGTCCTCGCTGCCACGCGCATAGGCGAGGAACGTCAGGAGCTTGCGGTACGCGTGGAACGCCGCGCGACGTTGCGGAATCGCGGAGCCCGCCCACGCGAGCAGACAGCGCTCGCGGTCCGCGGCGGCCAGGTCGCGGAATCGGGCCGCCCGGGCTGCGAGCACGAGGTTGGCGAGGCGCGAGTCCATCACGCCGAGGACGAGCCGGAGCTGGCGAACCTGGGCCGCCGCGAGTCCGGCCTCGAGCGCCTCGGCCGCCCGGGCCGCACGAGCATCGCCGCCACCGGGGACGAAGGTCTCGGCCACCGCCGCGAGCGTCGCCATCTCCGACGCCGACCACGCCGGAGCCGCGGTCACGCGGTCGCGCCTGCCGCTCGTCGCTCGAAGCCGTCCGCCGGCCAGGGCTCGCAGCGCAGCGGCCGATCCTCGCGATAGCCGAGCGCGTAATCGGCCTGG
>DATBKB010000048.1:0-1736 GCA_036556145.1 Candidatus Limnocylindrales bacterium
TTCCGCGTGCCGAACCTCAAGAAGGCCCTCACGCAGCTCAAGAAGCGCGGCTGGCAGCAGGAACAGACGTTCGAGATCCCGCACGGGCCAATCTGCTCGTTCGTCGCGCCGGGCGGCCAACGGATCGCGCTCTACCAGCTGACGCGGCCGGAGGCCGGGGAGCACTTCGCAGGACGCCGCGACTTCTGACGACGTCCGGCGGCGTACGATCGACGACGTGACCACTCCCCTCCCCGACCGGGCCCGGGCCGTCGTCATCGGCGGCGGCATCGTCGGCGTGTCGGTCGCCTACCACCACGCGAAGCGCGGCTGGACCGACACCGTCCTCCTCGAGCGCCAGACGCTCACGAGCGGCACGACCTGGCACGCGGCGGGCCTCCTCACGAAGCTTCGCGCGACCTACAACATGACGCTCATCGCCTCGTACGCCGAGGAGTGCTACCGGGCGGTCGAGAAGGAGACGGGGCTCGGCACGGGCGTGCGGACGACCGGCTCGATCCTCATCGCCCGGACCGAGGAGCGCTGGTCCGAGGTCAAGCGGGGCATGGCGATGGCCCGGACCGCCGGGTTCGAGGTCCACCGGATCAGCCCGGCCGAGGCGAAGCAGAAGTGGCCGCTGATGGACGAGTCCGGCATCGTGGGCGCGGTCTTCCTGCCGGCCGATGGCGTCGCCAACCCGACCGACGCGACGTTGGCCGTCGCCCGTGCCTTCCGCGATCGCGGCGGCACGATCGTCGAGCACACGAAGGCCGAGGAGGTCCTGACGAAGGACGGCCGCGTGACCGGGGTTCGGACGAAGCAGGGCGACATCGAGTGCGCGGTCGTCGTCAACTGCGCCGGGATGTGGGCCCGCGAGCTCGGGGCGAAGAACGGCGTCGACATCCCGCTTCACGCGGCCGAGCACTTCTACCTCGTCACCGAGGAGATCCCGGGCCTGACACCCGACCTGCCCGTCCTGCGCTGCCCCGACGACACGGCCTACTTCCGGGAGGACGCCGGCAAGATCATGGTCGGCTTCTTCGAGCCGGGGGCGAAGCCGTGGGGCATGGACGGGATCCCGGACGAGCTCGCGTTCGCCCAGCTGCCGGCCGACTGGGACCACCTCGAGCCGTTCATCGCGCTCGCGGCGCGGCGGCTGCCGCTCCTCAACAAGGTCGGCATCAAGCTGTTCTTCAACGGCCCCGAGAGCTTCACGCCCGACGATCGCTACATCCTGGGACCCGCGCCCGGCCTCGACGGCTACTGGGTCGCGGCGGGCTTCAACTCGGTCGGATTCCAGTCCGGGCCGGGGGTCGGGCGGGCGATGGCCGACTGGATCGCCGACGGGCATCCGCCGATGGACCTGTCCGAGGTCGACATCCGCCGCTTCATGCCGTTCCAGGTGAACCGCGCGTACCTCCGTGAACGGACGACCGAGGTGCTGGGCCTTCTTTACGACATGCATTGGCCGTTCCGCCAGGTCGAGACGGCACGCGGCGTCCGGCGATCGCGGCGCCACGACCGGGTCGCCGCCGCCGGCGCCTGCTTCGGCGAGGTCGCCGGCTGGGAGCGGGCGAACTGGTATGCGCCACAAGGCGTCGAACCCCGCTACGAGTACTCGTATCGCCGCCAGAACTGGTTCGAGTGCTCGGCCGAGGAGCACCGCGCCGTTCGCGACGCCGTCGGGATCTTCGACCAGAGCTCGTTCGCCAAGCTCCTCGTCCAGGGCCCCGACGCCGAGTCGGTCCTGTCGCGGG
>DATBKB010000049.1:0-29561 GCA_036556145.1 Candidatus Limnocylindrales bacterium
CGCCCGGCCACTCACCATGTCCCGTGGTGGGCGCCGCGCGACAGCCCGCGAACGGAGCCCCGCCTGTGCCTGCAGGCGGACTATCACCGCGCGGGGTGGTGAATGACAGCCCGCCGGCAGCCCCCGCCGGCGCGCTGCCGCTCCGTGGCGCGCTGCCGCTCCGTGGCGCGTTGCCGCTCCGTGGCGCGTTGCCGCTCCCCGGCGCGTTGCCGCTCCGTGGCGCGCTGCCGCTCTCCGGCGCGTGCCCCTCCGTGGCGCGTTGCCGACCCCGGCGGCGCCGTAGCGCCGCCGGTCGTCAGCCGGGCAGGCGGGTGTTCGGCATGATCTCGTCGGGCTCGTTCGCTCGGGGATCGCCCGACAGCGCGTCGGCCCCGTCGTCGGACCCGGCGTCCCGGAAGGGCTCGCGGGCCGCAGCCTGACGCGACTCGTCCGTCGTTCGGCCGAGGCCGGTCTCCGTGGCGGTGCCGCCGGCGGACATGATCCCGCCGCCAACCTCGTTGTCGGCGTCGCGCTCGTGATCCGGGAGGTCGTCGTCGCCCGAGGTGCTCTCGCGCCCGACCTCGTCGACGGCCGCAGCCGCCATGGCCGGTCGGAACGCTGGGTCGGTCGGTCGGTCGGTCATCGTCGTGCCTCCTTGCCGGTCCTGGCCGGGCATGCCCGCCGGGTCGTCCGGCTCGGGCAGGACGTCCTCCGGGAGCGGCTTGAGCCGCTCGAGGTCCCCCGGGCCGCGGGTCAGCCGGCTGTCCATGGGCGGCAGGGTGAGGTCCGCCGCATTGCGGGGACCTCATCGCCGGCCGAGGCACCTATCGGCCGGGCGGCGGAGGCCATCCGAGGGGTCCGGAGGCCCCGAACCCGGGTGCTACCATCGCCGCCATGCTCGACCACGAAGAGAAGTTCCTGTTCAAGGAGGAGATCCTCCACCTCTCGAACGCGGTTGCCGAGCCGAACATCCTGGACAACGTCGAGGACCTCCTGACCGACGTCATCACGAGCCCCCGGTTCGACTCCGAGGTCTTCACCCTCGAGCGCAGCCTCCAGGTGATGCTCGGCCCGCGGGCCGGCACGACGCTCGTCGGCCTGCTGACCGTGGCTCCCGAGGTCTTCGACGAGGTGGCCGAGGTCCGCATCCCGCCGGAGGTGCACGAGCGCCTCGTCGCGTGGCGGGCCCGCTACGGGCTGGCGATCGACAACGCCCTGAACTTCCTCAACAACCCGGATGGGATCCAGGGCCACAACTTCGCGACCCAGATCGCCCACGTCGAGGAGCGGCGCGTCCTCCAGGGCCGGCTGACACTCGTCCGGTACAACAACGAGCCGCAGTTCTTCGTGGCCGATGCCGGCGTCTTCCTCGGGCTCGTGGCCGACGTCATGGAGCGGCTCGGCCCGTATCTCGAGTCCGATGCCGTCGACGCGGACACCGTCAGCCGGCTGCGCGACGCGCTCCAGCTCATCGAGCGCAAGACCTCGAACCGCGGCTAAACGCTCGTCGCCGAATGCGGCAGCTCTACCTGGCCGCGACCGGGCAGAACCGGGGCAAGACGACCGCCGCGCTCGGGCTCCTCGACGGGTTCCTCGCCCGCGGCCTTCGCACCGGTTTCATGAAACCCGTCGGCCAGCGGACCGTCATGGAGGACGGCAGCCCGGCCGACGAGGACGCCGTGTTGATGAAGCGAGTCTTCGGCCTGCCCGAGCCGTTTCCGGTCATGAGCCCCGTCCACATCCCGCGCGGCTTCACGAAGTCGTACATCGCCGGCAAGGTCGTCGAGGACCTCCCGGCGAAGATCGTCTCGGCCCACCGGACCTTCGCCGATCACGACATCGTCCTCGTCGAGGGCACCGGTCACGCCGGGGTGGGCGCCGTCATCGGCCTGTCGAACGCCGCGGTCGCGTCGCTGCTCGGCGCTCCCACGATCATCATCAGCGAGGGCGGCGTCGGTCGGCCGATCGACGAGATCGTCCTCAACGCGGCGCTCTTCGCGAGCCACGGCGTCGAGGTCGCCGGGGCGATCGTCAACAAGGTCGACCTCGCGTCGCAGCCCGGGATCGAGGCCGTGCTCGAACGGGGCCTCGCCCGCCACGGCGTCCCGCTGCTCGGCGTGCTGCCGGTCAAGCCGCTGCTGTCGAACCCGACCCTCGGGATGATCCTCGAGGGTGTCCACGGCGAGACGATTCACCCGGGCCCGGACCTCGACCGCGTCATCGACGGCGTCGCGATCGGGGCGATGGAGCCGGCCCATATGCTCGAGCGCGTCGGGCCCGGGACGCTCGTCATCGTGCCGGGCGACCGCGAGGACGTGATCCTGACGATCACGACGGCCCACCTCGCGCCGCGGGTCCGGCTCGGCAACGTCAGCGAAGCCGCTCGCATCGCGGCGATCGCGGCCGAGGCGACGAACGAGCGAACCGCCTCCGTCGACGGCCACGAGGGCGCCGCGGTGGGACTCGTCCTCACGGGCGGCTACCGGCCGCGGCCCGCGGTCCTGGGGGCGATTCGCCAGGCGGACCTGTTCGCGACGCTCGTCGCCGAGGACACCTACTCCGTCGCGTCAGAGGTCCACGATCTGCTCGTCAAGACCCATCCCGCCGACCGGGAGAAGATCGAGCTGATCAAGCGGCTCGTGGCCGAGGGCCTCGACGTCGACCGGATCCTCTCCGTCGCCCGGGACCGGCCTTGACGCTCTTCTCGGCCATCCTGTATTAGCATCCGCCCGTTCGCGGGCCCCAGCCCGCAGCCGGGAGCCCCAGCTCCCACGCCCCGCGCCCGTTCAGGGGAGCTACGGACGGGCCCAGGGTGCCCCTGTCCCCCAGTTGCGATCGCCATGTGCGACTCGCACCAACGCGGCTGAGGCCGCGCTCCGGGCCCGCCTCATGGGCCCCGCGCCCGTCCATCCCTCCGATGGTTGCGTGCTCCCGGCGACCCTCAGGCAGAAAGGAGCACCGGGGTAGCGCGAAAGCGTCGCCCGTCACTGCCATGACGAAGAACCTGCGCGTCAAGCTGGCCTGGGCGGTAGCCCTCGCCCTCACCATGGCCATCGTGCTGCCGACCGTCGCGAGCGCCGTGTGGCCGGTACACAACCCGAGGAACTACATCAGCCAGGGTTACAGCAGCCGCCATCGTGGGGTCGACATCGCCTCGCGGCGCTGGTCGCCGGTCGTCCCGATGCGAACGGGGAAGGTCGTCTTCGCCGGATGGCGGAGCAACTGCGGCGGCTACCAGGTCTGGATCTCGCACGGCCGCGGCGTCTATTCGGCCTACTATCACCTCGCCCGGGAGGTCACGTTCCCGGGCGACCAGGTCGTGGCCGGCACCGACACGATCGGCTACGTCGGCACGACCGGCTGCGTGACCGGGTCGCACGTCCACGTCGAGCTGTGGCGTGGGTTCCCGTGGCGGTATGGCTCGTATCGGGTCAACCCGCTGACCTACATCACGGAGGGTGGCGCCTACCTGCCGGCGAAGTACCGCTGACGTCTCGCGTCCCGTAGCCGCTGACCGAGCCCGCCACCGGCGGGCCCGGTCGATTCAGGGCAGCGGCTCGTTGTCGATGAGCCGCGTCGTCCCGAAACGCACCGCAAGCGAGAGGAGCGCCGGGCCGTCGATGTGCTCGACCTCCGCAAGCGTCGTGCCGTCGGCCACGCTGGCGTACTCCACGTGCGCGAGCGCCTCCGACGCGAGCACGTCGAGCATCGCCTCGCGCAGCGCCTCGCCGGATCGTTCGCCGGCCTCGTATCTCACGCGCGCGGCGAGCAGCGCACGGCGAAGCACCGGCGCGGCGGCGCGCTCGTCGGGCGAGAGGTGGACGTTCCGCGACGACAGCGCGAGCCCGTCGGGCTCGCGGATCGTCGGACAGGCGATGACCTCGGTCGGGATGGCGAGGTCGCGGGCCATCTGCCGGATGACCATCACCTGCTGCGCGTCCTTCTGGCCGAAGTACGCCCGGTCCGCGCCGACGAGGTTGAAGAGCACGGCGACGACGGTCGCCACTCCTTCGAAGTGGCCGGGCCGGGCGGCACCCTCGAGCGGCTGCGCGACGGCGCCGACGACGACCTTCGTATCGAAGCCCGGCGGGTAGATCTCCTCGACCGGTGGAGCGAAGACGAGGTCGACCCCGGCGGCCTCGACGATCTCGAGGTCGCGTGCCTCGTTGCGTGGGTACTTCGTGTAATCGGCGGCCTCGTTGAACTGGCGCGGGTTGACGAAGATCGTCACGACGGTCGTCCGGTTCTCGGCGCGCGCCCGGCGCATGAGCTCGGTGTGGCCCGCGTGGAGCCAGCCCATCGTGGGCACGAGGCCGATCGGCCGGGGTGCCGATGCGAGCGCCCCGCGCAGCTCGGCCCGCGTGCGCACGACCCGGGTCGCGGTCGAGGCCACGGGCGTCGAGCCTCTACAGGTCTCGGTCGAGCGGGATGCCTTCCGGCGCGACGCCCGCGTCGAGCGGGGACCGCCCGAGGACGTCCTCGAGGACCGCGTCGTCCATGCGAACCGTCTGCTCCGGCCCCGGGAAGCTGCCGGCCGTCACGTCGGCTGCATAGGCGCTCGCCGCGCCGAGGATCGTCCCGCGGAGGTCGGCGTACGGCCGGGCGTGCTTCGGATGCCACGTGTCGAGACCGAGCAGGTCGGTCACGACCTGGACCTGGCCGCTGCACCCCGGGCCCGCCCCGATCCCGATGGTCGGGATCCGGAGGCGCTCGGTGATGGCCGCCGCGAGCTGCTCCGGGACGAGCTCGAGGACGATCGAGAAGGCACCCGACTCCTGGACCGCGAGCGCATCGCCGAGGAGCGCGCGGGCCTGGTCCCGGGTCTTGCCCTGGACCCGGACCTTGCCGATCGCGTTGATCGCCTGGGGCGTCAGGCCGATGTGGCCCATGACCGGGATCCCGGCCTTGACGATCGCCTCGATGACGCGCGCCGAGCGGACGCCACCCTCGACCTTGACGGCCTGCGCACCGGCCTCGCGGAGGAACCGGCCGGCGTTCTCGACCGCGTCGCGCGGGTTGGCGTAGGACAGGAATGGCATGTCGGCGATGACGAGGGCGTGCGCCGCACCGCGAGTCACGGCTCGGGTGTGATGGAGCATCTCGGTCATCGTGACCCGGACCTCGGAGTCGTACCCGAGCATCACCCGGCCGACCGAATCGCCGACGAGGAGCATCGGGATGCCGGCCTCGTCGAGGATCTTCGCCGTCGGGAAGTCGTAGGCCGTGAGCATCGGGATGCGCGCCCCGTCTGCGTGCATCCTGGCGATGTCGACGACGGTCAAGCGGCGGACGGTCTCGGATGTCGAGCTCACGCGCGGGTCTCCTCGGGCAGGGCCCCAGTCTGCGCGGCCCCGTGGCGGTCGTCCAGCGCCCGCACCACCCGGTCGAGGAGGCGGTCCGCGACCGCGCGCTTCGGCATGAGGGCGAGATCGTCGCGACCACCGTCCGCGTCGAGGATCGAGACCCGGTTGGTATCGGTCCCGAACCCGGAGCCGGGCTCGCTGACGTCGTTGGCGACGAGGAGGTCGAGCCCCTTGCGCCGCAGCTTGTCGGCGGCGCGGTCGAGCGATCCGGTCTCCGCGGCGAACCCGACGAGCACCGGCCGTCTGGGGCGCGCCGCCGGTAGCCGCGACGAGATCGTCGCCAGGACGTCGGGGGTCGCCTCGAGCTCGAGCCGCAGCGTGCCGTCACGGGGGATCTTCGACTCGGCCGTCCGGGTCGGGCGGAAGTCGGCCACCGCCGCGGCCATCACGAGGGCGTCGAAGCCGTCGCGGGCGAGGCCCTCGAGGGCGGCGAGCAGCTCGGCGGCCGACTCGACGCGCATGACGGCGGCGCTCTCGGGCAGCGGCACCTCGACGTTGGCCGCGACGACGGTGACCCGCGCGCCGCGATCGAGGGCGGCGGCGGCGATCGCCGATCCCATCTTGCCGGTCGAGCGGTTGCCGATGTACCGGACCGGGTCGATCGCCTCGCGCGTCCCGCCGGCGGTGACGACGACATGACGTCCCGCGAGGTCGGCCTCGCGCGGTGGCTCGACGACCGGCGGCCGGGCGGCGGGATCGCCGGCACGAACCGGGCGGCTGCCGATGGCCGCCACGACGGCGTCGACGATCCGCGGCAGCTCGGCGAGGCGGCCGACGCCCGACTGGCCCGATGCAAGCGGGCCGGCCTCGGGCTCGACGACCGAATAGCCGAAGTCGTCGCGCAGGCGACGAACGTTCCCACGCGTCGCCGGGTGGGCGTACATCTCGCCGTCCATCGCCGGGGCGACGATCACCGGTGCCGCCGTCGCGAGGCAGGTCGCGGTCACGACGTCGCCGGCGAGGCCGTTCGCCATCGCCCCGAGCCAGTGCGCGGTCGCCGGGGCCACGACGATCGCATCGGCGCTGTCGGCGACGACGACGTGGCCGATCCGGCCATCGGGAAGCAGCTCCATGAGCTCTGACTCGACGGGGTGGCGGCTCAGCGCCTCGAAGGTCAGCGGGCCCACGAACCGGCTGGCGGCAGGGGAGAGGAGGACGACGACGTCCGCGCCCTCGGCCGTCAGGAGCCGGAGCAGCTCGACCGCCTTGTAGGCCGCGATCGAGCCGGTGACGCCGAGGCCGATGAGCCGGCCATCCAGGCGCTTCCGCGGTGCTGCGGTCATCCCAGCCCCATCTCGAGGCGCTGTCCGCCGGTCACCTCGGCCTGGAGGATCGCCAGGCCGCGCAGCGTCAGCTCCGGGTCGATCGCGTCGATGCCGTCGAGGGCACGCGCCCAGGGCGCCGCCGACAGACCGCCGGTGAGGATCGCCTTGACGTCGGCCGGCGAGACCTCGTTGGCCTCGGCGAGCTCGCGGCGGATGCGCGCAAGCAGCCCGGCAGCCAGCGCCTGGTAGCCGAAGACCGTGCCGGACTGCATGGCCGCGACCGTGTCGCGGCCGATCGCCCGGTCCGGGGCACGGAGCTCGATCCGCGGCAGCTTGGCGGTCCGCGCGGCGAGCGCCTCGAGGCCCAGCTCGAGGCCGGGCGCAATGGCCCCGCCGACGTACGCCCCGTCCGTGGCGACGCAGTCGAAGGTCGTCGCAGTGCCGAAGTCGACGACGACCGCCGGGGTGCCGTGGAGGCGCTGCGCCGCGAGCGCGTTGACGAGCCGATCGGCGCCCACCTGCTCCGGCCGATCGACCCGGATCGCCAGCGGCACCGTGCCGGCTGTCGCCACGACGAGCGCCCGCTCCCGACGGGTCGCGATCGTCTCGAGGCCCTCGGTCAGCGACGGGACGACCGATGCGCAGGCGATCGAGCCGACGTCGGCGAACGCGACGTCGTCGAGCCGGAGGAGGCCGTCGAGCAGGAGCTCGAGCTCGTCGGCGGTCGCGTGCGGTTGGGTGGCCGCGCGCCGCGACGAGACGAGCCGGCCGTTCCGGAACAGCCCGATCGTGACGTTCGTGTTGCCGATGTCGACGGCGAGGAGCATGGCCGGATGATACGCGTGGATCTCCCGTCGGCCGCCCCCCGGAGAAACCCCTCCGGACCCGACAAATCCTTTCGGAAACGCCTTTTCCCGGCCGAGTCGCTGCGGTACCATCCCGCCAGCCCCGCGCCCCCGCCCCGTGCCCGTCGGAAGCAGGAGCCGCGCCGTGTCGAGCGCCCCGCCAGCGAAGTTCTTCGTCAACCAGGGCGTCGTCTCCACCCGCGCAGACATCCAGAACCTGCTCCGACCCCTCCTCAAGCAGACGGTCAGCTACCGCTATTTCCGCGGTCGCGAGCTCGTCGACCACGGCACGGGCTGGGTCGAGCGGCTCGTCGTCGACCAGCCCGACGTGTCGACCTACTTCACGCCGCTCGCGATCACCCTGAACATCGATTCCTTCGAGCATCTCGAGTTCGAGACCCGCCCGGACCAGCTGCTCGTCTACAGCCTCGTCCAGGGTGACGAGCGGGTGGTCATCGAGTTCGCTCCCGTCGGATCGAGCGAAGCGGAGTCCCCCTTCGCGCCGCGGCAGCTCGAGTTCGACACGAGCGGCTTCGTCCAGATGGAGCTGCTCGGCCTCGACGCCCACGAGGACGAGTAACGGGAGTTACGCGGCCGGGCGGAGCCCGGCCGGATCATCGACTCCGGCGCGACCCGTGCCGGCCCAGGGCACGGCGCGTCGACATCGGAAGGAGTGGAGGGAGTCAGTGGCGACTGTCGAGAGCGCCGATACCGCTCGCCGTCCGGCGGCGTCGGGCGGTGCGATAGCCGAGTACTTCAAGTTCGCCGAACGCGGCACCGACCTGGCGACCGAGGCCAGGGCCGGCCTGACCACGTTCATGGTCATGGCCTACATCATCTTCGTGAACTCGGGGATCCTCGCCGGACCACTGGGGCTCGATCCGGTCGCGGTGTCCGCCGCGACCGCGCTCCTTGCCGGCCTCCTGACGATCGCCATGGGCGTCGTCACGAACTACCCGTTCGCGCTGGCCGCCGGGCTCGGGATCAACGCGATCGTCGCGTTCGGGCTCACCGCACGCGGCCTCGACGCGCGCGGGGCGATGGGCGTCATCGTCATTGAGGGCCTCGTCATCACGGGTCTCGTGCTCGTGGGGTTCCGCGAGGCCGTGATGAACGCCGTGCCGCTTGCCCTGAAGCGATCGATCGGCGTCGGCATCGGGTTGTTCATCCTGTTCATCGGCTTCGCCAACGGCGGGATCATCGCCGGCCAGGAATCGGCCTACGGCAACATCCCGGCGGTGACCATCCGCCCGATCAACGAGCCGCGACAATGGGTCTTCCTGTTCGGCCTGTTGCTGACGATCGTCCTGTGGTCACGGAAGATCAAGGCCGCGCTCGTCATCAGCATCCTCGTCACGACGGCCCTTGCCCTCGTCGCCGGCGTCACGAGCGCCGCCGCCTTCTCGTGGGCGCCCAGCTTCTCGACGCTCGGCCTCGGCCTGCAGGATCCATTCCAGGTCTTCGCCAAGCTCGGCATCCTCACGGCCGTGCTCGTGATCTTCTCGATCATGTTGCTCGACTTCTTCGACACGATGGGCACGGTCACCGGCGTCGCGGCCCAGGCCGGGCTCGCGGACAAGGACGGCAGCGTCCCAGGCGCCGGCCGGGTGCTGCTCGTCGACTCGATTGCCGCGTTCACCGGTGGCGTCGGCGGCACCTCGTCGAACACGACGTACATCGAGAGCGCGGCCGGTGTCGCCGAGGGCGGCCGGACCGGCTTCACCGCGGTCGTGGCCGGCGTGCTCTTCCTGTTGGCGATCTTCCTCGCCCCACTCGCCGGCATCATCCCCGGCGTGGCGACCGCACCGGCCCTCGTGCTCGTCGGCTACCTGATGTTCACGCAGGTCCGGGACATCCCGGTCGACAACATCGAGGACGGGCTGCCGGCGCTCCTGACGATGATCCTCATGCCGCTGACCTACGACATCAGCGTGGGTATCGGCGCCGGGTTCATCGCCTGGACGCTCATCAAGGTCGTCCGTGGCAAGGCCGCCGACATCCATCCGCTCATGTGGGTGGTGTCGATCGCCTTCGTGATCTACTTCGCCAAGGACCTCATCGAAGCGCTCACGTAGCGCTTCCGAGCCGCGACTCGAAGACGCCCCGGGCTTCCGCCCGGGGCGTCTTCATGTTCTGCTGCCGGGGACCTGCCCCTCGTTCAGGCCCGGTCTGGCCGGGGTCCGGGCTCCTGTACCATGCGGCGCGTGTTCCAACGAACCGTCCTGCCCGAGGGCCCGCGGGTCATCTCCGCGCGCCTGCCCGGCGCCCGGTCCGTCGCGATCGCGGCCTATGTGCTCGCCGGCTCCCGGCTGGAATCGGCCGAGGAAGTTGGGGTCGCCCACTTCATGGAGCATTTGACGTTCAAGGGCACCGCCGCCTACCCGACGAGCCGGGCCCTGTCCGAGGCGATCGAGGGCGTGGGCGGGTCGTTCAACGCGGCCACCGAGCGCGAGTCGACGGTCTACTGGGTCCGGATGCCGCGCCGCGAGGCGGAGCGGGCGACGCGCGTCCTCGGCGAGCTCATCCTCCGCCCGAACCTCCGGGACGAGGAGATCGACATCGAGCGGACGATCGTCATCGAGGAGATCCGCTCGTACCTCGACGACCCGGCCGAGTACTGCCAGATCCTGTTCCAGCGCGCGATGTTCGGGACCGGGCCGCTCGGCCGCGACATCTGCGGTGACGAAGAGGCCATTCGCGCACTGCCGGAGGACCGCATCCGCGGCTTCTGGCGGACGATGTACCGGCCGGCCAACATCGTCGTTGCGGTTGCCGGCGACATCGGCCATGACGAGGCCGCCGACCTCGCCTCGCAGGCGTTCGGCCGCGGCAACGGCGCGGTGCCCGGATGGGCTCCCGCGCCGGCGCTGCCCGCCGGTGACCGAGTGATCGCGGTGGGGCGCCGCGGCGCGAAGCAGGCGCAGGTCACGATCGGCGTGCCTGCGCTTCGTCGGGACCACCCCGACACGTGGGTTCTCACGGTCCTCAACGCGATCCTCGGCGACGGGATGAGCAGCCGGTTGTTCCTGCGCGTCCGCGACGAGCTGGCGCTTGCCTACGACATCTCGTCCGGGGTGGGTGAGTACTCCGACGCGGGCGTCCTGGAGATCTCGGCCGGCGTCGACCCCGGGCGCCTGCGCAAGGCGATCCGGGCCATCCTCATCGAGCTCGCTCGATTGCGGGACGAGCCCGTCGGCCCCGGCGAGCTCGGCAAGGCGAAGGCGTACCTGTCCGGCGGCCTCGAGCTCCGGATGGAGGAGACGCGCCACCTCGCGTCATGGGTCGGCAGCCAGGAAGCGCTGCACGCGTCGGTGCTGTCGCTCGACGAGGCACTCGCCGCGATCGCGGCCGTCGACTCGGCAGCCGTCCAGCGACTGGCCCGCGAGCTGTTCCGCGACGACGCGCTGCGGATGGCGGTCGTCGCGCCGCCACGGCAGGTGACCGGCCTCGACCGGCACCTCCGCTTGTCGGCATGACGCGCCCCTCGCCCGCGTGAGGAGAGTCCGATGACCGAGGTCAGGACCGCCGGCCCCCGCCCCCTCGGCCGCCCGCGCGGTCCGAACCTCGATACCGACCGCCGCCTCGCCCGCCTTCACCTGCGGATGGGCCACCTCGGCCTGGCTCGTGCCGAGCTCGAGGCCCTCGCCGGCGTCGGCGACCTCGGCGACGACGGCTTGCTCGCACTCGCCGAGGCACGTTGGCGGACCGGCGACCTGACGGGTGCCGGCGAAGCCGCCCAGGCGCACCTCAATGCCGACGGCGATTCGATCGTCGCGCTCGTCATCGCCGCGGAGGCAACCGCGGCGGTGGGCCGGCCCGGCGAGGCGCGGAAGCTTGCGGGTCGCGCCCTCGAGCGGTCCGACGCGCCGCTCGACCGGATCTTCGCGGGGATGCCGCGCAGCCTCATCTGGCCGGCCGATCCACACGAGGCGGGCCAGCCCGAGGGCATGCTGTTCCCTGCCGATGTGACGGCGCAGAGCTTCGCGGACGCCGAAGCCGCGGCTGTGCGCGAGGCCGAGTCGTACGTGCCGCCTGCGGGCCCCGGCTTCTGGGACACCGACGAGGAGATCCTCGGCGAGATGGCCGATCCCGCGGCGGAGCTCGAGGCGGCGGCGGCCGCGCTCGCCGGCGGCCACCGGGCCGGCGTCGCGATCCGGCTCGCGCTCATCCTCCGCATCGCTCCGGAGCTCGCCCCCGGGGTCCTCGAAGCGATCGCCCACAGCGCGACGTTGAGCGCCGAGCTCGAGCTCGTCCGCGGCGACGCGTACAAGCTCGTCGGCGAGGAAGAGGACGCGCAGCGCGCGTTTGCCGCCGCCGCCGCGGCCCTCGCGCGCCGGGCGCAGTAGATTCGCGCGGTAGATTCCGCGCGGTACATTCCGCGACATCACCTTCCGACCGACACCCCCGGATCCACGAGATCGATGCCCGTGACCGAACGCACCCTCGTCCTCGTCAAGCCCGATGCCGTGCAGCGGCTGCTCGTCGGCCGAATCGTCGGCCGGTTCGAGGAGCGCGGCCTGAAGCTCATTGCCCTGAAGCTCGTCCGGGTGGACCGCGCTCTCGCCGAGCGCCACTACGCGATCCATCGGGCGAAGCCGTTCTTCGGGCAGCTCGTCGACTTCATCACCTCGAGCCCGCTCGTCGCGGCGGTCTTCGAGGGCCCGAACGCGATCGCCGTGGTCCGCTCGATGGTCGGTTCGACGCGGCCGCATGAGGCGGCGCCCGGCACGATTCGCGGCGACTTCGCGCTCGAGACCGCGCAGAACCTCGTCCACGCCTCCGATGGCGCAGAAACCGCGGAGGCCGAGGTGGCGCTGTGGTTCCGGCCGGAGGAGCTCGTGGCCTACGACCGCGACATCGACCGCTGGGCGCTCGCCCCGGAGGAGTAGCCGCGCCTAGGGCGGGCTGAACGACTCGGCCGGGGCGCCGACTGACGGCGGCAGGCTCGCGGCCGCCTCGCGGACACCGAGGCCGCCGCCCGCGACCGCCAGCGCGATCGCCGCGAGCGCCAGGACCGCCCCGGCCGCGACGGGCGCTCGCCGTGCCGAGATCGCGGCGATGGCGTCACCGAGCAGCGTGGCCGTGAGCGGATCGCGGTAGCGCGTCGGCGCGTCCGGCGCGGCCGCCACGGGGCCCGCGCCGGGCGCGAGCAGCCCGGCCGCCAGGAGCCGGCCGTAGTAGGCGAGCGAGGCGAGGGCGGCGACGACGAGCAACGTCACGAGCGGTCCGTCGACGGCGAGATCGATGAGCGACACGCGGGCGCCGAACGCGGCCATCCCGGGCAGCCCCACGGCCGCGACGGCGATCGCGACGAGCGCGATCCCGAGGATCGGTGAGCGTCGCGCCCAGCCGCGCAGCTCGCTGAGCTTCCGCGTCCCGAACGTCGAGCCGAGCGCCGCAGCCCAGCCGGCGAACGCGCTCTTGCCGGCGACGAACGCGAGGAGCCACGTCCGCGTCGGCTCCCAGGCCGCCGGGTCGAGCGCCGCGAGGCCGAGGATGACGATGCCGGCATCCGCCACGATCGAGTAGCCGACGACGTGCTCGAGGTCGTCGTGGACGAACGCGGCGGCCGCGCCGAGCGCGACGGTGACGGCCCCGATCGCGAGGACCAGCCCACGCTCGAGGCTGAGGGGCTGCGCGAGGGGCGCGACCGCGCCGTCGGCCCAGGCCAGCGCGACCGTCGCAAACGCCGCCGGGCACCAGGCCATGACGAGGGGCAGGCCGATCTCCGGGGCTGCGTCCGCGACCCGTGCCGCCCAGAGATGGAACGGGATCGCGCCGAAACGGATCGCGACCGCGGTCGCGAACGCGAGATACGCGAGGCCGATGAGCTCCGGGTTGAGACGCACCGCGGCGAGCGGACCGGCGACGGCTGCGGCGGCCGCGAGCCCGAGCGCGCCCGCCACGACCAGCGCACGCAGCTCCCGCGCCGCGACGACGAGGCTCCGCGGCGACACCGG
Organism: Candidatus Limnocylindrales bacterium; assembly: GCA_036556145.1. Taxonomy (GTDB): domain Bacteria; phylum Chloroflexota; class Limnocylindria; order Limnocylindrales; family CSP1-4; genus JACDAV01. The sequence goes on from DATBKB010000049.1 coordinate 13,413, forward strand.
GCGAGCGAGCATCAGCAGGATCCCCGCCCCGGCACCGGCCGTGGCCGCGGCGATCGCCGTGCCGGTATCGACGAGCCCGAGCGCGAGGCCCGCACCGCCGAGGCCGATGAGCGTCGCGCCCGGGAACCCGCGCGACCAGGTCGTCGCTCCTGCGGCCAGGCACAGGAGCAGACCGGTCACGCAGCCGAGCAGGAGGAACAGCCGCGCAAACGCGCTGCCGGCGATGGCGCCATCGGCGACGGTCAGCGGCTGGTCGGGCCCGATGAACGCGGCCGCGAGTGTCGCCATCGCGAGGCCGGCGATCCCGATGGTCGCCGACGTGCGGCCCTGGCCGCGCGTCAGCAGCGACAACCCGCCGATCCCGAAGGCGACGGCGAGGAAGGGGAGGAGGCTCACGCGCGCGTCATCCGCGTGGGCTCAGCGCCCGGGCAGCGACCGCCGGCCGGCGCTGCGGGGCCGGAACCGGCCGAGGAAGCCGCCGTCCTCGTCGGGCTCGATCGGCGGGAGCTCGGACGCGGCAGGACCGGCGGCCGGGCGGGCCGCAGCCGAGGGCTCGAGACCGCTGCCGCTCTCGACCGCGCCGACGGCGAGGGTCGCGGCGATTCCGGACACGCTCACGACGAGGCCGGCCGTGATGACCTGCTCGAGACCCGACGGCGAGCCAGCGAGCCCCGTCCGGGCGAGCTGTGCGGCGAGCACGGCGAGGACGAGCCCGGTCCCCAGTCGGAGCACGTCGCGCCCGGCGAAGATCGGGCCGATCGCAAGCGCGCCGGTCGCGAAGCCGGCGGCGAGCGCCTCGCGCGGCGCGACGACGTCGGCGCGGCCGACGAGGACGTCGGCGGCGAGCCCGGGAAAGACGATGCCGATCGTGCCGAACCCGGCGACGCCGGCCGCCGCTGCGAGCAGCGCCTCGACCGGCCAGCCGAGCCGCGACCCGCGCGTCGACGGCTGGCCGCGGATCGACACCCACAGCAGGTAGCCGCCGAGGATCGCGCCGACGAACCGGGCGGCCAGCGGCAGCGCCTCGGGGAGCGGGTCGGCGACGAGGGGCGCGGCCACCCCGGCGAGGGTGAGGCCGAGGATCGCCGCCCGCGGATCGCGGCTTGCCGTGGCGATGACGCCGCCCGCGACGACCACCACCGCGACGAGGCCGAGCGCGAGGTTCACGGGTTCGCGGCCTGGAGCTCCGGGTGTTTCGGGGTCTGGAGGATCCCGAAGGTGTCGAAGGGCCAGTAGCGGAGCCAGGCTCGACCGATGACGTCCCCGTTCGAGATCGGCCCGAACGTGCGGGAGTCGGACGACTTCTCGCGGTGATCGCCCATGACGAAGAGCTCGCCGTCGGGGATCTGCCAGTGCGGCGGATCGGTCGAGGACACCGTCGGCTGGGTCGAGCCGTCCGCCTCCTTGTAGACGTACGGCTCGTCGAGACGGATTCCGTTCACGTAGACGAACCCATCGTCCTTGATCTCGAGCGTGTCGCCGGCGACCGCGATGACTCGCTTGATGAACGGCGTGCCGTCCGGCTGGACCCAGTCGTCCGGTGGGTTGAAGACGACGATGTCGCCCCGCTTGTAGGGGTCGAAACGGGGGGTGAGCTTGTCGACGAGGACGTACTGGTCGGGCTCGAGGGTCTGCTCCATCGACTGCTGTTCGACCCGGTAGGGCTGAGCGATGAAGGTCTGGATGACAAGGAAGATGATGAGGGTCAAGACGAGTGTCTCGACCACCTCGAAGAGACACCCGATCGCCGGGCGTTTGCTCACAAGGGTCGGAGTATAGGGGCTGTGTTACCGTCCCGCCCCGTGACCCGCTGCCCCCGGAATTGACGTGCGACGCCGCGTGATCTCCCTCGTCAGCGTGCTCGTGGCGGTCGTCGCGCTGGTCCTCGTGCTCGCCAACGCGACCCTCGTCGACCGGCGTCCACCCTCGGTCGCGCGTGTCTCGCTGAGCGCCGCCGCGAACGGCGACGGGACACTCGCCCAGACCGTCACTTCGATCAACATCGAGTTCAGCGAGCCCGTCCGGACAGGCACGGTCGAGCGGCGGCTCCGGCTGCTGCCGAACGTGGCGGGGACGATCACGTGGGACGGCTCGACGGCCATCTTCACGCCGTCGCGGGCATTGCCCCAGGACACCGCGTTCAAGGTGCTCATCGCCGAGGGCTTCGAGGACCTTGCCGGCAACGCGGCGAGCGGGCCGGTCGAGTGGGCCTTCCGCACGGTGGGCCCGCCGATCGTGCTCGCCAGCGAGCCGGCGAACGGTGCGGTCGGCGTCCCGGTCGACACGACGCTCACGATCACCTTCGACCGGCTCATGGACACGCGGGCCGTCGAGGCCGCCATCACCGTGGAGCCCGCGACCGAGGTCCGGGCCACGTGGAGCGGCCAGGCGGTTGCGCTCGCGTTCGAGCGGCTCGACTTCGCGACGACGTACACGGTGTCGGTCGGCACCGAGGCGGCCGACACGGACGGAAGCCGCCTCCGCGTGCGGTTCAGCACCCGGTTCTCGACGGTCGCGGCCGGCCTTGCGGTCGAGCGGACCCTGCCGGCACCCGGCGTGGCCGGAATCAGCACGCGAACGCCGATTGCCGTCGCCTTCGACGGCCCGATCGAGCCCGATTCGATCGGCGAGGCCCTCCAGATCACGCCGGCCGTCGACGGGTCCGTCTCGGCCGTCGCCCTGCCGAGCGACGCGTCGCCGCGGCCTGCGCCCGGCGCGCCGGCACCAGCCCCGACCGTGCTCGTCTTCCAGCCGAACGAGCCGCTGGCGGCGAACACGACCTACACGGTGGCCCTCGCGGCGGTGGTGACGCGGGCCGACGTACCGGGCGAGGTCGCGCCCGGCCGGACCTGGTCGTTCACGACCGGCCAGGCCTCGCTCTCGGGCCAGAACCAGATCGCGTTCCTCTCGGCGCGCGGAGGCGTCCGCAACGTGTGGCTCATGAATCCCGACGGCTCGAACGCCCGCCAGCTCACGAGCGAGCTCGTTCCGGTCGCGGCCTTCGACATCGCCCCGAACGGGGACGCCCTCGCCTGGTCGGCGGGCGGGGAGATCCGGACGATGCGGATGGACGGCGCGGACGAGCGGACCCTGACGGCCGGTGGCTTCTTCGAATACGCGCCGCGATACACGCCCGAGGGCCGTGCCTTGCTGCTCGCGCGTCGGGACGCGGCCGGCGACGACCTCGGCTACTCGATCGTGCCGCTCGATGCGACCGCTCCGCCGGAGCGGCAAGTCCTCGCGAGCGGCGCCCCGCCGCTCGGCTCGGTCGCCATCGAGGGCGACGGCGTGGCCCAGGAGGCAGCGGGCGCGTGGGCCTCACGATCGGCGTTCGATCCGACCGGCCGATGGCTCGCCATCACGACGGGCGGGGGGGACGTCCGCTTGATCGACCTCCAGGCCGCGGCCCCCGCGGCCGCGGTCGAGACCGGCGTCGTGGCCCCGGGTGGCCCGGCGTGGTCGCCGGCCGACCAGCGCTTCTACATCGTGGGCCGTCGCGGGAGCGACGCGGGGAGCCGGCTCTACGCGATCCGAACCGACGGCGCGACACTCGGCTCGTTTCCTGCCGGCGGCTCGGTCGCGGTCGCCTCGGACGGACGGCTCGCGGTCATCGTGGACGTCGCCGGCGGGCGCGCCCGGGTGGCGGTGGCCCGGCCGTCGGACGCATCGGCGCCGCCGCTGGCGCCGTCGGGACCGCTCGCGGACTCGGCGCCCGCGTTCTCACCGGACGGACGAACGATCCTCGTCGTCCGAACGAGCGGCGACGGGCAGCCGGTGCCGGCCGGCATCTGGACCGTCGACCCGACGTCGGGTCGGGTTGCCGCGCTCACGACCGACGGCGCTGCACCGCGCTGGATTCCGTGACGGAAATCGCGCCATGGCGCCGCCACGTCAAGCGTGCCGCGTGCATAGAACCGCGGCGGCCTGCGGTTTGACCCGCGCTTCGAGCGCTTGTTACACTCCCGCGGCCTGAAAGGTCCCGGTCCCGCACACGCCCGCGGGCCCCGCCCGACTCGTACCTGTCCCCGGAGACCGCCCCCGATGGCGGCATGCCCGATGGCGCCCGGAAGCCTCGAATCGCCCTTGGAGGAACCCCAGCCCCGATGAATGCGAGCGCCCTGCAGTGGCTCATCCCGATCGCCGGTCTCGCCGCGGTCGCCTTCGCGATCTACCTCGCCCGTGACGTCCTGTCGCGGGACAAGGGTCCGCAGGCGATGCAGGACGTCGCCGACACGATTCGTGAGGGCGCCGACGCGTTCATCCGTCGCCAGTACACGACGATCGCCCTCCTCGCGCTCGTCGCCGCGGTCGTCATCGGCGTCGTCATCGCCTGGGTCGAGACCCCGGACGTCGCCGACGTCCCCAAGCTCGCCGGCGCCCCGATCGGGATCATGACGGCGTTGGCGTTCCTCGTCGGCGCGATCTGCTCGATGGCGTCGGGGATCATCGGGATGGTCATCAGCGTCCGCTCGAACGTCCGCACGGCGGCTGCGGCGCGGCGGAGCCTCGTCGAGGCGGTCCAGGTCGCGATGCGCGGCGGCGCCGTGTCGGGCTTCCTCGTCGTGGCGCTCTCGCTGCTCGGCGTGTGGGGCATCTTCACGGTGTACGAGTCGTTCATCGGCGACGTCACCGTCGCCGAGGCGCCGTTCCTCATCGTCGGCTTCGGCTTCGGGGCCTCCTTCGTCGCGCTCTTCGCCCAGCTCGGCGGCGGCATCTACACCAAGGCCGCCGACGTCGGCTCGGACCTCGTCGGCAAGGTCGAGGCGGGCATCCCCGAGGACGATCCCCGGAACGCGGGCGTCGTGGCCGACCTCGTCGGCGACAACGTCGGCGACTGCGCCGGCCGAGGAGCCGACCTCTTCGAGTCGACCGCGGCCGAGAACATCGGCGCGATGATCCTCGGCGTCGCGGCGTTCCTCATCGCCCAGCAGGCCGGCTGGCCGAATCCCGAGTCGTGGATCTTCTTCCCGCTCGTCGTCCGCGCCTTCGGACTCCTCGCCACGATCGTCGCGATGTTCTTCATCCGCGGTTCCGAGACCGAGAACCCGATGAACATCCTCAACCGCGGCTACTGGGTGACGACGCTGCTCTCGGTCGTCGGTCTCGCGATCACGACCAACGTCATGATGAACACGGGCAGCGCGACGGGCGCGAACGGCATCCCGGCCTGGATCTGGTTCTTCGGCTGCGGCATCGTCGGCCTCGCGACATCGGTCGTGTTCGTCTACATCACGCAGTACTACACGGCCGGCACGTTCCGCCCGGTCCGCGAGATCGCGGAGGCGTCGAAGACCGGCCCCGCCACGAACATCATCTCCGGCACCGCGGTTGGCTTCGAGACGACCTTCGTGACGGCCATCTCGATCGGCGTCGCCCTCATCGCAAGCCACTGGCTCGGCCAGCAGGCCGGGCTCCTCAACGCCGAGGGCCACGACGTCGGCGGCGTCCTCGGGACGGCCGTGGCGACGATGGGCATGCTCATGACGACGGCCTACATCCTGGCGATGGACACGTTCGGCCCGATCACCGACAACGCGGGCGGCGTGGCCCAGTTCAGTCGCGCCGAGGAGGGCGCGCGCGAGATCACCGACCGGCTCGACGCCGTCGGGAACACGACGAAGGCGCTGACGAAGGGCTACGCGATCGCGTCCGCGTCGCTCGCGGCGTTCCTCCTGTTCAGCGCCTACATCGACAAGGTCAACCTGATCCAGCGCAACCGCGGGGGCGACCTGCTCGAGGCGGTCAACCTCGCCGACGTCGGCGTGTTCGTCGCGGCGCTCGTCGGGGCGATGCTCGTCTACTTCTTCTCGTCACTCGCCATCCGCGCCGTCGGCAAGACGGCCCAGTCGATCATCGTCGAGGTCCGCCGCCAGTTCCGGGAGATGCCCGGGATCATGGACTACAGCCAGCGCCCGGACTATGCCCGCGTCGTCGACATCACGACCCGGGCGGCGCTCCGCGAGATGGTCGCGCCCGGTCTCGTGGCCGTCGCGACGCCGATCATCGTCGGCCTGCTGCTCGGCTACCAGGCCGTCGCGGGGCTGCTCATGGTCGGCACGATCGCCGGGGTCCTCCTCGCCACCGTCCTCAACAACGGCGGCGGGGCGTGGGACAACGCCAAGAAGTACATCGAGGCGAACCACCTCGTGGACGACAAGGGCGTCACGATCGGGAAGGGCACCCCGGCTCATGCCGCGGCCGTCGTCGGCGACACCGTCGGCGACCCGTTCAAGGACACGGCCGGCCCCTCGCTCCACGTCCTCGTCAAGCTTCTGGCCACCATCACGCTCGTGCTCGCCCCGCTCTTCATCCGCTAGCTGTCGCGCCTGACGGTCGATGCCGGCGTTGCCGCGTCCGCTCCCTCGCTCACGCACGTTGCAGTGCGCTCGCTCGGGTGCTCCGCGTCGCCTTGGCCTCGACTCGCCATCCGCGACGACCGCCGGCAAGGGCGACTAGGCCGGCCGGTCCCCGGTGGAGACCATTCTCCAGGCACTCGTCATGGGCATCGTCCAGGGGCTGACGGAGTTTCTCCCCGTGTCGAGCTCCGGGCACCTGATCATCGTCCCGTACCTGCTCGGCTGGAACGATCCGTTCATCACGTCGCTCGAGTTCAGCGTGGTGCTCCACATCGGGACGCTCGTCGCGCTGCTCGCGTACTTCCGCAGCGACTGGGCGCGCCTCGTTCCCGCCGGCCTCGCCGCGCTCCGGGACCGCTCGTTCGCTGCTGACGCCGACCGGCGCCTCGCCTGGCTCCTCGCCGCCGCGACCGTGCCGGCGCTCGTCATCGGCTTCCTGCTCGAGGGCCTCATCGAGGACCGCTTCCGGCAGGTCGGCCTCGTGGCGCTGATGCTCGTCGTCGGCGGCGCGATCCTCTGGCTGGCCGAGCGGAACGGATCGCGGACGCGCGACATCGGCGGCTTGACGTTCCCGCTGGCGGTGGGGATCGGCGTCGCCCAGGCCGCAGCGCTCGTGCCCGGGATCTCGCGATCGGGGATCTCGATCTCGGCGGGCCTCTTCGCCGGCCTCGACCGCGAGTCGGCCGCCCGCTTCTCGTTCCTCATGGCGACGCCGATCACCGCCCTCGCCGCGGCGTGGGAGGTCCGGAAGCTCGTGACCGGCGAGAGCGGCGTCGCGGTCGAGCCGTTGCCGCTCGTCGTGGGGATGGTCGCGTCGCTCGTCGCGGGCTTCATTGCGATCGCGGTCCTGCTGCGCTTCCTCCGCTCGAATCCGACCCACGTCTTCGTCGTGTATCGGCTCCTCCTGGCGGCCGTCGTCGCGGTCGCCTGGCTCGGCCTGGTGGGCTGAGGGGAGGGCATCACGTGGAGGTGATGAAGCAGACCCGTCAACGGGCCATCCGCGACCTCGTCGCCCAGCGCCCGCTGCGGACCCAGCAGGAGCTCGCCTCGGCACTGCGCGAGCGTGGCTTCCGCACGACCCAGGCGACGATCAGCCGCGACGTCGCCGAGCTCGGGCTCGTCAAGGCGAGCCGCGAAGGCGTCCAGGCCTACGCGCTGCCACCCCGGCTCGTCGAGGCCGAGACCTCGGGCGAGGACCGGCTCCGCAAGCTCCTGGCCGACCTGCCGGTCGAGATGCGGGAGGCGGGGTTGCTGCTCATCGTCCGGACGCTGCCCGGCTCCGCCCACGCGATCGCGGCGGCCCTCGATCGAGCCCGCTGGCCGGAGGTCGCCGGGTCGATCGCCGGCGACGACACGGTGTTCGTCGCCTTCGCCGATCGGGGCGCCCTGCAGCGTGGGAAGCGCCGCCTGGAGCGCCTGGCGGGAGGCGCGGAGCCGCTTTGACACCCCACCCGGGCCGCGCTAGACTCCGCCACCGGTTTCGAACTTCAGGCCCGAGGAGCACCCCGGCGGCCTGGAGTTCTTTCCTTATCTGATCCCTGCGGCACCGCCTCCTGGCGGCCAGGGAACCTCCCAGGGACCACTCAACTGTGAACAACAAGCCGACCTACCTGTCGAAGGACGGACTCGAGACCCTGCGAGCCGAGCTCGAGGAGCTCGTCACCGCCAAGCGGCCCGAGATCGCCCAGCGCATCCACGACGCCAAGGAGCACGGCGACCTCTCGGAGAACGCCGAGTACGAGGACGCCAAGAACGAGCAGGCGTTCGTCGAGGGCCGGATCCAGACGCTCGAGGCCCTCATCAAGAACGCGACGATCATCGACGAGAACCACTCGACCGACCACGTCCAGATCGGCTCGACGGTCAAGGTCGAGAGCCGGGACGGCGCCGAGACGTTCACGATCGTCGGCTCGGCCGAAGCAAAACCGACCGAGGGCCGGATCTCGAACGAGAGCCCGGTCGGGCGGGCCCTGCTCGGCCGCAAGAAGGGCGAGAAGATCGTCGTCAAGGTCCCGGCAGGCGACTTCACCTACAAGATCGTCGGCATCCGCTAGCCGCGCCGGACTTCGAGCGCGGCGGCGGAGGCGATGACCCGCTGTGCGGGTCAGCCGTTGCCGGAGCCGCTCGCGGCACGTTCTCGTTCGACGATTGACCCGCGGGGCGAGCGGCACGGACGAGTGGCTCCAACCCGCTCGGGCCCTGCCTGTGGGGCTGCCACGTTGCCCGCACAATACGCGGCATGGATTGGGCTGACGAGCTTGCCGCCCGAGTCAGCGGCCCGCAGGTCATCAACGACTCGAAGACGCCGTCGGGGACGGTCCACGTCGGCAGCCTGCGCGGCCCCGTCCTGCTCGACGTCATCGTCAGAGCCCTCCGCGCGAACGGCATCGAGACGACGTACCTCTACGGCGTCGACGACATGGACCCGATGGATGCCCAGGCGCTCCTCACGCCCGACGCCATCGAGCGGTACATGGGCGTGCCGCTGGCGAACATCCCCGACCAGCAGCCAGACGGCCACGCCTCGTATGCCCGCCACCACGCCCAGGTCTTCATCGACGTCTTCGCGCGGCTCGGAATCCACCCGGATCGCTACTACTGGATGAGCGACATCTATCCGACGGGGGACCTCGATCCGTTCATCCGCCTCGCGCTCGACCGCGCCCAGGTCGTCCGCGACATCTACAAGCGGGTCGCCAACGTCCGGCATCCGAGCACGTGGCATCCAATCTCGGTCGTGTGCGAGAGGTGCGGCCGGGTCGGGACGACGATCGTCACGAAGTGGGACGGGGAGCGGGTGTACTACGAGTGCCGCCCGGACCTCGTGAAATGGGCCAAGGGCTGCGGCAACTCGGGCTGGATTTCACCGTTCGGCGGCCGGGCGAAGCTGCCGTGGAACCTCGAGTGGGCGGCCCAGTGGTCGCTCTTCGGTGTCACGATCGAGCCGTGCGGCAAGGACCTGTCCACGGCCGGGGGGTCGCGCGACCGGTCCGACGCGATCGCCCGCGAGGTCTTCGAGCGGGAGCCGCCGCTCAACGTCCCGTACGAGTTCCTCAACATCGGCGGGAAGAAGATGTCGACGTCGAAGGGCAGGGGCGTTGCGGCGCACCGGATCGCCGACGTCCTGCCGCCCGAACAGCTGCGGTTCCTCTTCGTCCGGCCGCGCCCGAACCAGGTGATCGAGTTCGACCCCGATGGGAACGACGCCGTGCCGCGCCTCTTCGACGAGTTCGACCGGTTGGCCGCGGCCACCGCGGGTCGCGACGTCCACGGCGAGCTGCCGGCGGGGCACGAACGGATCTTCCAGTACTCGCTGCTGTCACCGGACGCGGACGTCGCGGCGGAGGCGGCGGCGTTTCGGCCGCCGTTCGGTCACCTTGCGCTGTTGCTCCAGGTGCCGGGCGTCGACGTCGCCGCTCGGATGGAGGCGGAGAAGGGGAGTCCCTTCACGAAACGGGAGCGCGAGATCTTCGACGAGCGGGTCGCTGCCGCCGCGGCCTGGCTCGAGGCGTTCGCGCCGGAACCGGCCCGGCTCGCGGTCCAGCGCGAAGCGCTGCCCGACGAGGCCGCGGCGATCGACGAGGGCCAGCGCCGCTTCCTTGCCGCCCTCGCGGATGCCATCGCCGCGGAGCCGCCAAGGGGCGGCGACGCCTGGCAGGCCTCGATCTTCGACGCAGCGAAGGCGGCCGATGTCCCGAACCGCCGGGCCTTCGAGGCCCTCTACCGGGCGTTCCTCGGCCGGACCAATGGACCGCGCGCCGGTTGGCTGCTGGCCAGCCTCGAGCCCGAGTTCGTGGCCGCGCGTCTCCGTGACGCCGCCGGCCCGGTGAAGGCGGCCACATGAGCGTCGGGCTGCAGCGGCTGCGCGACGACGCCGCGACCGTCCGGCAGGGCGCGATCGACAAGGGCGAGGATCCCGCGATCGTCGACCGGGCGATCGCCGCCGACGAGCGGCGCCGCAAGCTCCTCGGCGAGGGCGACGCGCTCAAGGCGAAGCGCAACGAGGCGTCGAAGCAGATCGGCGAGGCGATCAAGGGCGGTGCCTCGCCGGACGGGGCCGAGATCCGCAAGTTGAAAGCGGCCTCCGCGAAGACCGGTGAGCGGATTCGCGAGATCGACGCCGAGCTGGCGACGGTCGACGCCGAGCTCGATGACCTTCTCCTGCGGATCCCGAATCCGGCCGACTCCGATGTGCCGGTCGGCGGCCCCGAGGCGAACGTCACCGTCCGAACGTGGGGCGAGCAGCTGCCGAAGGAGCAGCCACTGAGCGGTGAGGTCGGGGCCGACGCCGCCGGGGGGACGTGGAGTCGCAAGCCGCACTGGGAGATCGCCGAGGCGCTCGGGATCATCGACAACGCCCGCGGCGCGAAGATCACCGGCTCCGGATTCCCCGTCTACACCGGCGCCGGATCCCGGCTCCAGCGGGCGCTCATCAACTGGTTCCTCGACGTCCATGTCGCCGAGAACGGCATGACCGAGGTCTGGCCGCCGGCCGTCGTCAACGCGGCGTCGGCGCGGGGCACCGGGCAGATCCCGGACAAGGAAGAGCAGATGTACGTCGTCACGCGCGACGAGCTCTACCTCGTCCCGACGGCCGAGGTCCCGGTCACGAACCTCCACCGCGACGAGATCCTCGAGGCCGGCGTCCTGCCGATTCGCTACGCGGCGTACTCACCGTGCTTCCGGCGCGAGGCGGGCGCGGCGGGCCGGGACACGCGCGGCATCCTGCGGGTCCACCAGTTCGACAAGGTCGAGATGGTGCTGTTCGAGCGGCCCGACTACTCGAGCGCCGCCCTCGACTGGATGACGGCGAAGGCCGAGCACCTCCTCCAGCGGCTCGGCCTCGCGTACCGGGTCGTGCTGATGAGCACCCGCGAGATGGGCTTCGTCCAGGCCAAGAAGTACGACCTCGAGGTCTGGGCGCCGGGCGTCGAGCGCTGGCTCGAGGTCAGCTCGTGCTCGAACTTCCGCGACTACCAGGCCCGCCGGATGTCGATCCGCTTCCGACCCGAGCCCGGCGCGAAGCCGGAGCTGGTCCACACCCTCAACGGCTCGGGCCTGGCCCTGGCCCGGACGGTCGCGGCGATCCTCGAGACGTACCAGAACCCGGACGGCTCCGTGACGGTGCCGGAGGTCCTCCGGCCGGGGATGGGCACGGGCCTCATCGGGGGCTGACCGAGCGGACTACCGCGCGGGGGAGGTCGGCGCGGTACCTTCGGGCGATGGCCGGTGGGCCATCCGTACCCGACGCTCTCACCATGCCCCTCCGCCAGAAGTCCCCGGCCTTCGGTTCGCTGCCACACCCGCCGCGGCCCGTCCTGCTGCTGATCGTCTACGGGCTGTTCCTCGTCGTCGTCGGCGTGACGGCGACGGCCCAGACGATCCTCGTCTCGGCGAACTTCGCGAACGCCGCTCTGACCCAGGTGGTCGGGAGCGACGCCGGCTCGGTCCGGGCCTTCGTCAACATCAACCTGCTCGAGTCCGATCTCTCGCCCAACGTCGACGCGGACCGGCGCACGACGCTCGCCAATGGCCTTCAGGCATTGATCCGCAACGGCAACCTGTCGCACATCGAGATCCGCCTGCCCGACGGCACGATCGCGATCAGCGAGGACCCGTCGCTCGGCGGGACGCGCATCGAGCCCTCGGCCGACTTCGAGCGAGCCCTGACCGGCATTCCGGTGCCGAACATCGTGCGTGATGGGGCCGCAACCGAGGCGGCAGCGAGCCTCGAGCCGCAGGACGTCATCCGCGAGTACCTGCCCGTCAGCACCGATGGCACCGTGCGGGCGGTGATCGGCGTGTGGCGCGACGCGGCGCCGGTGCTGCAGGCACTCGATGGCATCCGCCAGCAGGTCGTCCTCGTCACGATCAGCGGCGCCCTCGTCGCGGCCGTGTTCCTCTTCTTCGTGTTCCGCGCGGCGCAGGGACGCATCAGGCGGCAGACGACCGCCCTCATCGAGGCGACCCGGCGGGACGCCGTAACCGGCCTGCTGAACCACGGAGCGATCGTCACCGAGCTCGCCGACCGGATCGAGGTCGCTCGGAAGTTCGGCGAGCAGATCGGCATCGCGCTGATCGATGTCGACGGCTTCCGGCTTCTCAACGACACCTATGGTCACGACGCCGGTGACACGGCCCTTCTCCAGGTCCGGGATCGCCTGCGGGCCGAGCTCGCGAACGGAATCATCGGCCGCTACGGTCCAGACGAGTACCTCGTCGTCGCCGACTCGGTCCGAGTGACATCGCTCGAGTCCGCCCTCGAGCGACTGCGCCAGGCGCTGGCCCAGGAGTCCCTCGACGTGGATGCGTCCGAGCGACTGCCGATCACCGTGAGCGCCGCGGTGTGTGTCTACCCCACCGAGGGCGAATCGGTCAGCGCCCTCTTGGCTACCGCCGTCCAGACGCTGACCGAGGCCAAGGCGTCCGGCGGCGACGCCATCCGCGTCGCCGGGCGCCAGCCCGTCGCGTCGGCCGATGCGCGGACGTTCGACGTCTTCCAGGGCCTCGTCCTCGCGGTCGACGCGAAGGACCGCTACACCAAGCGCCACAGCGAGGACGTGGCACGCTACGCGATGTTCCTCGCCAAGCGCGTCGGGCTCGACCAGGACACGCTCCGGACGATTCGGGTGGCGGGATTGCTCCATGACGTCGGCAAGATCGGCATCCCGGACTCGGTCCTGCGCAAGCCCGGCAAGCTGACGGACGACGAGTACGACATCGTCAAGCAGCATGTCGCCCTCGGCGACATGATCGTCCGCGACCTGCCCAACATCGACGAGATCCGAGCGGGCGTCCGTCACCACCATGAGCGCTGGGATGGCCGTGGGTATCTCCACGCGCTGCGCGGTCAGGACATCCCGCTCATCGCGCGGATCCTCGCGGTGGCCGACGCCTTCTCGGCGATGACGACGACGCGGCCCTACCGCCGCGCGCTGATGATCGAGGAGGCGCTGAAACGGCTCGAGGACGCCGCGGGGTCGCAGCTCGACGAACAGCTCGTGGCCGCCTTCACCGAGGGCATCAGGACACAGCTCGACGCGCCGTCCTCCGGCACGGAGGGTGGCAACACCCGCATCTGGCTGCCGAGCGGCCAGGTCGCCTGAGACGCGTTCATGCCACGGATTGCCGTCAGCCCCTGGCGGCCCGTCGTCGTGGCCGCCGCACTCGTCGCAGCCCAGCTGATCATCGCGATCGTGCCGCGGCTCGCGATCGCGGCGAGCGGCGGCTACACGCTGACCCGTACCCCGTCATCGGTCGCCAACGGCGTCGCCACGGACGTTTCGGTGACGGCCACGGACGCGGCCGGCGGCAGCTCGGTCGGCTGCCTCGTGCTCGACGTCCCCAACACCTTCGTCGTCAACTCCGTGGGCATCGATTCGGCAACGGCGCCATACGTCTGGACGGCCGATCCTCCAGCCGTCGGCGGGTCGTCGACGACCGTCACCGTCCACGGCGTCGTCGAAGCCGACAAGCTGAGCGGCACCGGCGAGTTCGTCACGTTCCACGTCAACGTCACCGGGACGGTCGATGGCGCCTATACCTGGAACGCGATCTCCTACGATCACGCGAACTGCAGCGCCGGCGCCGATACCGGCTCGATCACGGTTGACATCGTGCCCGGTGGCCCGCCCGTCAACACCGCGCCGGTCGCCAGCGACGACGGTCCCTACGCGGTCACCGCGGGCGTGCCGCTGACCGTCGACTCGGCATCGGGCGTGATGACGAACGACACCGACGCCGATGGCGATCCGATCTCGGCGACCCTTGATTCCGGTCCGGCCCACGGCTCCGTGTCGCTGGGCCCCGACGGCGCCTTCACGTACGCACCCGACGCGGGATACAGCGGGCCGGACTCGTTCACGTATCGCGCCTTCGATGGGAGCGCGACGTCGACACCTGCGACCGTGTCGCTGACGATCGCAAACACCGCCCCGAGCGCGATCGACGACAGCTACGGGACGGCGAAGAACGTCTCGCTCGTGGTCCTCGCGGCGTCCGGGGTCCTCGCCAACGACGGCGATCCGGACTCCGGCCAGTCCCTCGTGGCGACGCAGCTCGCTGGACCGAGCCACGGGGTGCTGTCGCTGGGGACCGACGGCTCCTTTACGTACGACCCGACGCCCGGCTACAGCGGGCCCGATTCGTTCGTCTACCAGGTCTCCGATGGGGTTGCGACCGACAACGCGACCGTGAGCCTGGCCATCACCAACACCGCGCCCGTGGCCAACGACGACGCGTATTCGGGACCGAAGAACCTGCTCCTGAGCGTGGGCTCCGCGACAGGGGTCCTCGCCAACGACGCCGATGCCGACGGCGACGGTCTCAACGCGACGGTGGTCTCGACGACCACGAACGGCCTTCTCGTGCTGATGGGCAATGGCTCGTTCACCTACACGCCCGGCCCCGGGTTCAGCGGGACGGACAGCTTCGTCTACGCTGCCTCCGACGGGACCGACTCGTCGACAGCGACCGTCGTCATCTCCATCGCGAACACCGCCCCGACGGCGGCCGACGACAGCGCCTCGACCACCCGCAACGCCACGCTCAATGTCGCCGCGCCGGGGGTCCTGGGCAACGATGGCGACGCAGACGGTGACGGGCTCACCGCGGCCGTCACGTCCGGGCCCACCCATGGCGCCCTGACCCTCAACGGTGACGGGTCGTGGACCTACGCGCCGACGGCCGGTTATGTGGGCGCCGATGCGTTCACGTACTCCGCGTCGGACGGCTCGGCGACCGCGACGGCGACGGTCACGCTATCGGTCACGAACTCCACGCCGGTCGTCGTCGACCAGGCCTACTCGACGGCGCAGGACACAACGCTCGTCGTCCCCCCGCCCGGCGTTCTCGGCGGAGCGACAGACGCGGACGGCGACACGTTGACGGCGAGCCTCGTCGGAGGGCCGTCAAACGGGACAGTGACGCTCAACAGCGGCGGCGACTTCACGTATGTCCCGAACAGCGGCTTCAACGGGACCGACAGCTTCGCCTTCGCCGCCGCTGATGGCGTCGACACCTCCACCACGGGCACGGCCACGATCACGGTGACCGCGCCGACGCCGACCCCCACGCCGACACCGACCCCGACGCCGACACCGACCCCCACGCCGACACCGACCCCCACCCCGAAGCCGACCCCCAAGCCGAGCCCGACGTCGGCCCCGGCTCCGTCCGACGAGCCCAAGCCGACCGAAGCGCCGGTCGAGTCACCGGCGCCGACCGAGATCGCCTCCGCGACGTCGACGCCGACACCGGCCGCGACCCCGGCGCCCGGGCGTTCCTCGCCGTCGCCGGCTGGAGGATCGCCGGATCGCTTCACGGTGGCCGGCGGTCCCGGATCCGGCGAGTCCGGCGACGGCGCCGGCGGGTCGTCCATGATCGACTTCGCGGGGCTGCTGACGACCTTCGGCGGACTCCTCGACTGGGCGGTGCCGACCGTCGTCCTCACCGTGCCTGGTCTCCTCCTGCTGCTGGCCATCGCCGCCCAGGTCACGGGCGGACTCGTGTGGATCCCGATCGTGCGACGGTTCCTCGGCGTGATCGGCCTGCGGCGCCGAAGGCGGCACCCGGACGTGGCTCGACCCTGATCTCCCGGTCGCAAACGCCGGCCCTCCGGGGTCCGGCCGTACTATCTGCGGCGGAGAGGTGGCAGAGCGGTTGAATGCGGCGGTCTTGAAAACCGTTGAGGCGCGAGTCTCCGGGGGTTCGAATCCCTCCCTCTCCGCCACCTTCACTTCATGAACGGCAGATAGTCTTTGAGGTGACCGGGAAGGATGTTGATTCCTGCTCG
>DATBKB010000050.1:0-10645 GCA_036556145.1 Candidatus Limnocylindrales bacterium
GTCCCGAGCGTCCCGGCCGCGCCGAACAGGCCCTGCGCCGTCGACGAGCGGCCGCGCGGGCTGCCGGCGGCGACGACCGCGTACAGGGCGGGGTTGAGGATCGCGAAGCCCGACGCCTCGACGAGCAGCGGCGGGATGACGAAGATCGGGCTCGGGACGAACGGGTAGATGAAGCTCGCGGTCGCGGTCATGAGCGAGCCGGCGACGATGAACCGGAAGCTTCCCTGCCGGTCGACGAGACGGCCGGCGAACGGCGAGAGCAGCAACACCGGGACCGCGAACGTGGCGAACGTCAGGCCGACGAAACCCATCGTCGCCCCGCGATCGAGCAGGAACAGGCTCCAGATCACCTCGTACGCCCCGCCGGCGAAATACCCACCGACGTTCAGGAGGAGCGCGGCGACCAGCCAGCGGTTGCGCAAGCTCGTCGGGTGCGGCACGCCCGCACCCGTCGGTTCGGGCGCCGCGTCGGTGTCGGTCGCGACGTCGTCGGCCGCGACGTCGTCGGCCGCGCGACGATACGTCGACGGGGACTCGGCCGGGAACTCCGTGTAGTCGTGACCCGGCGACACGTGCCGGTGCCGGTCGACCTGCGGCGATTCGCGGACGCGGAGGGCGACCGCGATCGCGGCGAGGATCGTCGCCGCGGCGCCGAAGGCGAAGACGAAGGCGATCCCGCCGAAGAGCTCCGCACCCGCCCCTCCGATCGCCGGGCCGAACAGCAGGCCGCCCATCTGCGCCGAGCCGTAGAGGCCGAACGCCTCACCGCGCCGTTCGGGCGGGGTCGAATCGGTGAGGAGGCCGCGGGCCGCGGGGTCGTAGAGCGCGGTGGCCATGCCCGCCAGCGCCCGAAGGATGAGGAACTCGACCGGGCCCACGAGGACCAGCGGCAGCGCGAGCGCGACGGCGCTCACGACGAGGCCGATGACCATGAGCGGGACCCGCGCCGTGCGGTCAGCGAGGGCGCCGAAGAGCGGCTCGAACACCAGGCGCGCCGCCGGCCAGGCCGCGATCACGAAGCCGAGCGTCGCGAGGTCGACGCCGTGCTCCTTGAAGTACGGCGGCATGATCGGGAGCAGCGCGCCGAAGCCGAGCCAGAGGATGAACTCGGCGACGAGGAGCGGCAGGATCGGCCCCCAGCGCTCGAGCCAGCTCGAGGCGCGCGCGCGGCGGGACGCGGTCGTCGGGTGGGTCATGGGCCGAACGATGCTACCGGGGCGACGGCCCCCGCGACGGGTCACTTCCGGGCGATGGAACCACGGCGCCGGTCATCGATCCGCCTATCATCCGGCCCGTGCCGCTCGTTCCTCCCGCCCTCATCGCCGTCATCCTGGTCGTTGCGTTCCTCGCGCTCATCCCGACCCGCCATCTCTACGGGCGCGGTGCGTCGTCGACCTCGGTGGCGAGCTACTTCCTCGCGGTCTGGCTGGTCGGCCTCGGGATCGTCCTCGCACCGGGCATGGCCCGGCTGCTCGTCCCACTCGAGGTCGTGCTCGTGATCGCTCCGTACGTCCATCTCCGGGACGGCATCGATCGACTCCTGGGGCGGCCACCCCGCCCGGTGAAGCCGCCGATGAAGAACGTCACGCCACGCGACGAGGCGGGTGAGCGGCCCCCGGCCGGGCGATGAAGCCGGCGGGGCGGATCGCGCTTCACGGCGGCGGCGAGTTCGGACCCGGCGACGAGCCGTTCCTCGACGCGATCGTTCGAGCGGCGGCGCGGGGCGATCGGGCCGTCCGGGTCGTCGTCGTACCGACCGCCGCGGCGCGCTCCGGCCCGGAGACGGCCGCCCGCAACGGCGTCCGGGCGCTCCGTGCCGCGGCCCGACGCATCGGTCGGGAGGCGGAGACCGAGATCGCGCTCGTCGTCGATCGTCCCTCCGCAGACGAGCGCGCGAACGTCGAGCTCCTCGAAGCCGCGGACCTCGTCTACCTTCCGGGCGGGCATCCCGATCTCATCCCGGCAGTCCTCCCCGAGACGCGGGCGTGGCGCGCGATGCTCGCGGCGCACGACGCCGGCGCCGTCATCACCGGCGCCAGTGCCGGCGCGATGGGGCTGGCGAGCCGGTCGTGGACGCCCGGCGGCTGGGTGCCGGCGCTCGGCCTCGTGCCGGGCCTCATCGTGGTCCCCCACTTCGCGATGATCGAACCGAACATTGCCGCCTGGGCCCCGACGATCGACGAGCTCGACGGGCTCGGTCTCGGGGCGCTCGCTCTCGACGAACGAACCGGGGTGCTGTCGCCGGCCGGCGGCGACACGCATCGCTGGGAGGTCGTCGGCGAGGGGCGCGCGGCGTGGTTCGGCGTCGGCGCGGGGCAACCGGTCGTCGCTCGCCACGGGCAGACGCTCGACATCGCCGCGGCCACGGTCTCGTGAACGTCTCGGGCTGGCGGATCGACCCGTCGATCACGTTCCTCAACCACGGCTCGTTCGGCGCATGTCCCGAGGGCGTCGTCGCGGCGCAGGCGCGCTGGCGCGACCGCATCGAGGCGAACCCCGTCCGGTTCCTCGCGCGCGACCTCGAGGGCTGCCTCGATGCGGCTCGGCGGACGGTGGGCGACTTCCTCCATGCCGATCGGGACGGGCTGGCCTTCGTCCCGAACGCGACGACCGGGGTCTCGACGGTCCTCCGATCGCTTCGGTTCGAGCGCGGCGACGAGCTCCTGACGACCGACCACGAGTACAACGCGATCGGCAATGCGCTCAACGCGGCGGCCCTGCGCGACGGAGCGCGCGTCGTCGTCGCACCGGTGCCGTTCCCGATCCACGACGAGGACGACGTCGTCGGGCCGATCCTCGCGGCGGTCACGCCACGGACGCGGCTCGCCGTGATCAGCCACGTCACGAGCCCGACGGCGCTCGTCCTCCCGATCGAGGCGCTCGTCGGCGAGCTGCGCCGCCGCGGTGTCGACACGCTCGTCGACGCGGCCCACGCGCCGGGCATGGTCCCGCTCGACCTCGACCGGCTCGGCCCGGCGTACTGGACGGGCAACGGCCACAAGTGGATGTGCGGGCCGAAGGGCTCCGGGATACTGTGGGTCCGCGAGGACCGACGTGACCTGATCCACCCGCTCGTCTGGTCGCACGGCCTCAACGACCCGCGCCCGCCGGACGGCACGCGGTCTCGCTTCCGCGTCGAGTTCGACTGGCCGGGGACCGTCGACCCGACGCCGTACCTCGCGCTGGCGGATGCGATCGGCGTCGTGGAGGCGCTCGCCCCGGGGCGGGGCGGCTGGCCGGCGATCCAGGCGTCGAACCACGCGCTCGCCGTCGACGGCATCGGCCGTGTCGCGGCGGCCCTTGGAGCGGCCGCACCCGTTCCCGAACCGCTGCTTGGCTCGATGGCGTCGATCGAGCTGCCGGTCGAGCCGACCGAAGCTGCCGCCGACGCCCTCAACCTCGCCCTCGCCGACGAGGACCGCATCGAGGTCCCGATCACGCCATGGCCGGTCCGCGCGGCCCGTGGCGACGGCGCGCCCCGAAAGGTCCTCCTCCGCATCTCGGCTCAGCTCTACAACGAGCCGGCCGATTACGACCGCCTGGCGGAGGCGCTCGCGAGGCGGCTCAACCGGTCGACTGGAGGCCGGCTGCGACCCCGTTGACCGTGAGCTGGACGAGCCGTAGTAGCCGGTCGCGGCTCGGATCGTCCCCCGGGAGCTGTCGCAGCTTCTCGAGCAGCCGAACCTGGAGCCCCGAGAGCGAATCAACGTACGGGTTCCGCAACGCGATGGCCCGCTGGAGGGCCGGGCTGCCGTCGAGCAGGCGATCGCGGCCGGCGACACGAAGGAGCAGGCGCACCGCCCGCGCGTGCTCGGCCTCGATCGCCCGCCAGCGGCGCTCATCGCCGCGATTGCGGGCCAGGGCGGCGTAGCGGCGGGCGACGCCCATGTCGGCGCGGGCGAGGCCCAGCTCCGCGTTGTCGAGGACGCTGGCGAGGAACGGCCAGCGCCGGTAGAGCGAGGCGATCCGGTCGAGGCCGGGCTCGCCGTGCGCCGCCCGATACGCGTCGAGCGCCGACCCGAGGCCGTACCAGCCGGGCAGGTCGATACGGGCCTGGGACCAGGCAAAGACCCACGGGATGGCCCGGAGCTCCTCGATCCGGGGCGCCTCCTGGGCCGCCCGCGCGGCGGCGCGGGCGGCCGGCCGCGACCCGAGCCGGAGCCGGGCGATCTCCTCGATCGGTGTCGCCGCGCGGAAGAACTCGGCGAACCCGGGGTCGTCGTAGACCAGCGCCCGGTAGGCCTTGCGCGCCGACGCCGCGAGCTCGTCGAGGACCGCCGAGCCTTCGTCGAGCGCGGCCGCGAGCGTCGCATCGTGCTCCGGCGTCGAGGCGAGCAGGACCGCGCCGGTGAGCAGGTCGAACTCGCGGCTCGCGATCTCCGGGTTCGCGTAGCGCGCGGCGATGACCTCGCCCTGCTCGGTCAGCTTGAGGCGGCCGTCGACGGAGCCCGGCGCCTGGGCGAGGATCGCGCGGTGGGTCGGGCCGCCGCCGCGCCCGATCGCCCCGCCGCGCCCGTGGAAGAGCGTCAGCTCGACGTTGCAGCGCCGCGCCGCCGCCACGAGCGACGCCTGCGCCCGATGGAGCAGCCAGTTCGCGGCGAGGAACCCGGACTCCTTGTTCGAGTCCGAGTACCCCAGCATCACCTCCTGTCGGCTGCCGCGCGCCTCGACGTGGCGCCGGTAGGCCTCGTCGGAGAGGAGCTCCTCGAGGATGTCGCCGGCGGCCTCGAGCGCGTCGGCCGACTCGAACAGCGGCACGACGTCGATGACCGGCGGCTCCGCGTCGCCTGCCGCGAGCTTCGCGAGCCGCAGGACATCCGTCGCATCGGACGCCGACGTCGTGAAGCTGATGACGACCCGGTGCGCCGCCGCGACGCCGAACCGCGACTGGAGCGCGGCGAGCGCCCGGAACGTCGCGAGCACCTCGCCGAGCGACACGCCGGGCGACACCTCCGCGCTTGGCTCCGCGGCCCGGTCGACGCGCTCCAGCGCGGCCCGATGGACGGCCGCGTGCTGGCGGATCTCGAGCGACGCGAGATGGAACCCGAACGTCTCGACCTGCCAGCGGAAGTCCTGGACCTCGCCCCACGCGACGCGCGCCAGGCCCTCGCCATCGAGCGCCGCCTGGATCTCCCCGATCTCGGCGAGCAGGTCGGCGGGCGACTCGTACCGGCCGGCCGTCGGGAGCGCCGCACCGGTGAGGTGGGCGCGCGTGCGCCGCAGACGCTCGGCGACGAAGCCGAACCGGCGCCGGAACGGCTCGTCGGGAAAGCGGCGCCGCACGGTCCGGTCGGTCTCCGGCAACTCCTCGGCGTCGCGTCCGAGGCGGGACGCGAGCGCGCGCGATGGTCCGTCGCCCTCGACGTGGACGGCGAGCGTCTGCATGAGCCGCGTCGCGACGGCCTCGTAGCCGCGAAGCAGGTGGTCGGCGTGGAGCCGGAGCGTACGCTCCGTGAGGTCCGCGGTCACGCTCGGATTGCCGTCCCGGTCGCCGCCGATCCACGAGCCCCAGTGGACGAACGCGGGCACGCGCGGCGGTCGCGTGCCGGATCGGCCGGAGTCGGCCGCGGGCCCCGCCGCTCGCGCGGAGCCACGCGCCGGTGGTGGGTCGAGCGCGCGGTCGAGCGCGCGGTAGATCCGCGGCACCAGGCTGAAGAGCGTCTCGTCGAAGAAGACGAGCGCGGTGCGGACCTCGTCGAGCGGTGTCGGGGCGTCGGCGCGAAGCTCGGCCGTCCGCCACAGCAACGTGATCTCCTCGCGCAGCCCGCGTCGCGTGTCGGCGTCCTCGTCCGGGGTGAGGCGCGGATCGTCGAGGCGGGTCAGGAGCGCGGCACAGCGGCGGAGGGCGAGCAGGAGCGTCCGCCGTCGGGCCTCGGTCGGGTGGGCGGTCATCACGGGTGAGATCGACAGCCGGCCGACGAGCGCGTCGATGTCAGCCGGGTTGCGCGCACGCCTGAGGCTCGCCACGGCGCCGGCCAGGGAGTCGTGGGGGGTTTCGGCCTGGGCCGCGCGACGCCGCCGCGCGACCGTCCGCACCCGGTGCCGCTCCTCGGCGAGGTTGACGAGCTGGAAGTAGAGCGCGAATGCGCGGATGACCGCCGCGGCGCGGTCGGGATCGGTGGTCGTCTCGGCAACGGCCGTGTCGAGCCGGTCCGCAGCGTCCGGATCGTCGCCCCGGCGCGCCGCGATCGCCGCTCGCCGGATCGCCTCGACGGTCTCGAACAGTTCGGCTCCCGCCTGCTCGACGATGACCTGCCCCAGCAGGGCGCCGAGCAGCTTGACCTCGCGGGCCAGCGGATCGCGCGCGCCGGCGCTGCCGATCCCGGCTGGCTCGGCCCTGACGGCGGCGTTGGTCACCGAGCTGGTTCCCGCGTTCGTCACCGAGCCGCCACCATCGCCGCCACCGGGCCGCAACCGTCCGCCGATCGGGCGGGGCCTACGCTTGTATCGTGAACCCCGTGGCCCAGCCCGTCGCGCCCGCGAGCACCGGTCCTGCCGCCGGCGCTGCCGGGCACGCCGGCCCGAGCCAGCTCGAGCAGCTCCGGTTCCTCCACGACGTCGCCCGCCTCGCGACGACCGCCCGAACGTGGGACGAGCTCCTCGAGACGGTCGTCGACGGCACTCGGGATGCGCTCCACGCCGACGTCTCCTCGCTCTACCTCCTCGATCGGGATGGAGCGTACCTGACGCTCGCCGCAACGAACGGCCTCGACCGGTTCCAGATCGGTCGCGCCAGGGTGCCCTTCGACGAGGGCGTCACCGGCCGCGTCGCCGCGTCACGCGAGCCGCTCGTCATCCCCGACGTCGCGAGCGACCCTCGATTCCTCTGGGTTCGCGGCATCGACCAGAAGCGGTTCGTGGCGTCGATGCTGTCCGTGCCGCTGACGTGGCACGACCAGACGGTCGGCGTGCTCAACGTCCAGACGGAGCGTCATCGCGACTTCAGCGCCGACGTCGACCAGCTGCGGGCGATCGCCGACCTGCTCGCCGGCATCGTCGAGAAGGGCCGGCAGCAGCGCGAGGCGGAGGCGCTCGCCGCCGAGCTCAAGCGCATCGACGAGGCCCGCAGCGAGCTGATCGCGCTCGTCACCCACGAGCTGCGGACGCCGCTGGCCGTGGTGCGTGCCTATGCCGATCTGCTGGCGGACGACCCGCCGCTCGAGGGCCGGGAGTCGCGGGATCCCGCCCGACGCGCCCAGCGAGCCGAGTGGCACCGCGGGGCGCTCGAGCAGGTCG
Source organism: Candidatus Limnocylindrales bacterium (assembly GCA_036556145.1). Lineage (GTDB taxonomy): Bacteria > Chloroflexota > Limnocylindria > Limnocylindrales > CSP1-4 > JACDAV01. The sequence continues at coordinate 7,237 of DATBKB010000050.1, forward strand.
AGCGGTTGGACCGGCTCGTCGACTCGATCCTCGCGTCCGTCCGGATCGTGCCGGAGCAGCCGCCGGCGCTCCAGGCGACCGACATCTCGGCCCTCGTCTCGGAGGTCGTCGCCGGCCTCGGGCCGATCCTGTCGCGGCATCGGTTGGAGGTTCGGCCGTCCGTCCGGCTCCAGGTCATCGCCGACCCGCCGCGGCTGCGGCAGATCCTCGAGCACCTCGTCGAGAACGCCGTGAAGTACGCGCCGCCCGACACCTCGATCGCCGTGGAGTGGCGGCTCGTCGAGGGCGTCGTGCGGCTCGCGATCAGCGACGAGGGGCCCGGCATCCCGGCCGAGTGGCGGACGCGGATCTTCGAGCCGTACGCCCGGCGCGACACGCAGACCGCGCGCGGCTCGGGGATCGGGCTCTACGCGGCGAAGCGGCTCGGCGAATCGATGGGCGCGCGGCTGTGGTGCGAGCCGGCCGAGCCGGCCGGGACGCGGTTCGTCGTCGCCCTCCCGGCCGTCGTGTCGGTGTAGGGTGGCGGCCGTGGCGCGCTCGTTGCGGATCCTCGTCGTCGACGACGACCCGGCCATGGTCGGGGCCATCACCGCGCTCGTCGGCACCGAGGGCCACCAGGTCATCACCGCCTACGACGGGCTGACCGCGGTCAAGCGGTTCCGCGAGGAGTCACCCGATCTCGTCCTGCTCGATCTCGCGATGCCGGGCCCGGACGGCTTCACCGTCGCGGGTCAGATGCGGGCCGCCGGTGCGGCGCCGATCCTCGTCGTCTCCGGCGAGAGCGCCGAGGAGGCGAAGGTCACGGCGCTCGGCATCGGCGCCGACGACTATCTCGTCAAGCCGTTCGGCAAGGCCGAGCTGCTGGCCCGAATCGCGGCGGTCATGCGCCGGGTCGACCGCTCGATCGGCGGTCCGGCGGGGGCGGGCGGCGGGCCGCTGACGGCGGGAGCGCTGACGCTCGATCCCGGGCGGCACGACGCGCGCGTCGGCGAACGGACCCTGGAGCTGACGCCAACCGAGTACCGGTTGCTCGAGGCCCTCGTGCGCGCCGGCGGCGACCTCGTGCCGCACCTCCAGCTGGCCCGCGCCGGCTGGCCGGCCGAGTCCGACCCGGATCTCCTCTGGCTCAAGCCGCACCTCGCCCGCCTGCGCTCGAAGGTCGAGGCCGCCGGCGGGCCCGAGATCCTCGCGGTCCGCGGCGTCGGCTACCGGATCGCTGCCGACGGCGCCTGACGGCTGCCAATCCGCCGGTGAGAACCTGGCTGCTCGTCCCGGCGACCTTGCTCGCCATCGCCGCCTGCGCCGAGCGGCCGCCGGTATCGGCGTCCGAACCCAAGCTGCTGATGGTCGACGCCGAGGACTCGCAGGGCGGAACGGTCAAGGTCCGGATCGAGGATGCGACCGGCCTCGTCGTCGCCGCCCGGAGCGGTCCTGAGGTCATCGAGCCAGACGTGGCCGGGAGCTCGGCTGCGGTCGACGTTGACGACGCGGCGAGGACCTTGTCGATCGAGGTCGGCGTCTTCGCCTGTGCCACGGAGGCGAGCGTCAGCATCCAGCCACGCGGGGCGGCGATCGCGATCGACGTCGTCGAGACAAGACGTGGCGCATGCGATGCGATGTCGAAGGATTTCGCCGTGGTTCTCGACCTGGTCGCGCCAATCGCGCATCGACCTGTTGTCCTGACCGAGCGACAGGCCGACGTCCGGTCATGGGCGACGGCCGTGCCCGGGACCGACGGTCGAACCCGAGCGGCCGTCCTCGTCGATCGCTCGACGCGGGTCAGCTGGGTGGAGCCGGCGGATGCCTCGAATCTGCGTGGCCCCGTCGACCGCGGGGTCGTCCTCGCGGGGGCCGGCCCGACCGACGCGGTGCTCGCCTGGTCAGGCGACGTCTGCGATACGAGGGTCGACGTCGAGGTCGGTGCCTTCGCGGACACGATCCCGGTGCTCATCACGCTGACGAACGAGAGTCACTTCCCCTGCTCTGGTGCGACTCGGGCCGAGGGCCTGCGGCTCACTCTCGCCGGGCCGGACGACGCGGGCCGCCTTCGACCGAGCCTGCTCGTCCGTCACTGAGCGCTCCTCCCACCCCCGCGGCAGGCGACGCCTTGCTTAATCATTCGCTCGACGAGTAGGCGAATGATCTCTGCCAGCAGGCGGATTAATCCGCCTGCCGTGCTCGAGGATCTCTATCTGGCCCACTGCCCACATGCCGCAACTGAGCGCTCGGCGGGTACGCCGAGCCTCGGCCTGGAGGATCTGTAGCGCACGCCCTCAGCCGGTTGCAGCGGCGACAGGCTCGCGGGCGACCTTGGCGTTTGCGTCGTCCGCCGGGCGCGACCCCGCCGCCACCGGTTGCAAAGGCTCGACCAGCCAGACCTGATCCTCGAGGCCGGACTCGGCCAACAGTCGCGCCGCGAGCTCCGAGCCGGCCTCGCGATGGTCCTCGATGAGATCGCGGAACTCGCGCGCCAACGAGCCGCCGTCCTCGCGTGACGCGACGGCCTCGGACAGTCGCACCGCCCGGACGCTCGGGCCGTGCAGCGCGGCGGCGTGGCGACCGGCGGGGTCGTACAGGTAGGCGCGCCCCCCTGTCATGCCGGCCCCGAAGTTGCCCCCCACGGGACCGAGCACGACGACGACCCCACCGGTCATGTATTCGCAGCCGTGCGGGCCGATGCCCTCCACGACCGCCTCGGCGCCGCTGTTCCGGACCGCGAAGCGCATCCCTGCCCGCCCGACGAGGTGGAGGCGTCCCGCGGTCGCACCGTACAGGCACGTGTTCCCCGCGACCGAGGCGCCGGCCGCGATCGCTGGCAGCTCCGGCTCGGGCCGGATGACGAGCCGCCCGCCGGACAGCCCCTTGCCGACGTAGTCGTTGGCCTGGCCGACGAGCCGCAGCTCGACGCCCGACGTCGCGAACGCCCCGAACGACTGGCCGGCCGAGCCGCGGACATCGATCCGGGCCGGGCCGCGCATCTCACCGCGCTCGATGGCGCCCGACAAGGCGGCGCCGAACGACCGGTCGGCGGTCGTCAGCCGAAGGCCGGACGCCTCGAAGCCCCACTGGCCGCCGAGCGCACCGACGAGGCGCGCCTCGAGCGCGGACGCCGGCACGTGTCCGACCTCGCGCCCGGCCTCGGCCGGGCTCGACCGTCGGTCAGCCGCAGCGGACCAGGTCGCACCCGTGATCAGCGCCCGGAGTTCGTGCGTCGATCGACCGCGAGCCGGCGCCAGCCACCGGCGCGCCTCCCCTACCACGTCGCCCACGGACCGGGCGCCGATTGCCGCGAGCTCGCGTCGGAAATCCTCGGCCAAGGCCAGCGCGAACCGCTCGACGTGCGCGGGCGTGCCGGTGAACTTCGCGCGGAGATCCTCGCGCTGCGTCGCGATGCCCGTCGGGCAGGTGT
>DATBKB010000051.1:0-55332 GCA_036556145.1 Candidatus Limnocylindrales bacterium
CGGAGAAGATCCGCGTCCTCGGCTCGAAGTGCCGCGCGTAGAGATCGACCGTGGCCACTTCGGCGCCGTCCACGAGGACCTTCGCCCGGCCGCGGGTCGGGCCGCTCGGCCCCCACCAGGCCACCGAGCTGCCGGCGAACGTGAACGTGGCCGTGGCGCCCGCCTCGTTCGTCCAGCGCGCGTTGCGCCCGGCGTAGGCCTGGTACGGCGCCTCGCGCCAGGCACCCGTCCACGTGATCGAGCTGTGGTGCTCCTGGTAGGACCGCGTGCTGATCTCGGGCTGCGCCATCGCCTGGTACTCGCGCATGACCCTCGCGACATAGCGCTTCGCATAGGCCGACCACGTCGCCTCGTTGGCGTTGCTCTTGCCGGTGAGCCACCAGTACGCGACGCGCCGCCACGAGCCGAGCCAGCGGTGGAGGTCGCGCATCTTGCCGGTCGCGACCGCGTCCTGGTTCCGGGGCGACCACGCCGCGCGCTCGATGCCGAGATACCGCTTCGCCCACGGCCGCCAGTTGACCGGCATGATCTGGTACTTGCCGCGCGCGCCGCTCGACGGGTTGCGCGCGTCGTAGCGCCCGCCGGACTCGACCTGGCCGATCGCCTCGCGGAATCGATGCAGCCCGTCCGGATCGGCGGCCGTTGCCGGCAGGGGCTGCGCGATGCCAACCGCGACGGCGACGACGATGAGCGTGGCGACGGCCGCCAGTCGGCGGCTGGGCTCCGGCAATGCGATTCCTTTCGCGTGCGTCGGGCGCGTGGATGCCGCGCGTGGCGGCGGGGGGCGCACAGGATACGAGCGCCGTGACGCCCGAGGCAAGACCCTGTTCGGTACGGTGATGGGTCGTTCGCGCCGATCGCGCGCGAATCAGCGCAGAAGATTCGGGTCTGTGCGGGTTGCGATCAGCCGAGGCCGAGCAGGAACGCGGCCGTCCGATCCAGCGCGTCGTCGAGCACCGGCTTGAGCGTGTGGCCGAGGCGCGGGTACGTGACGAGCTCGGCGCTGCGGAGCAGGCGCACGGACGACCGCAGCAGGTCGATCCGCGCGAACGGATCCGCCTCTCCGGAGAGGAGCAGCACGGGGCAGCGAATCGCCGTCCAATGTCCCGTGCGGAGCTCATCCGGATGGCCCGGGCGGTGGAGCGGATAGCTGAACAGCACGAGGCCGACGTAATCGGTGTCGTTGGCGGCGGCGGCCATGCTCGCGACGCGCCCACCGAACGACTGCCCGCCGACGGCGATGCCCGCTCCGTCGGGGACGATCGAGCGAAGGACCGGCACGGCGTCCTCGGCCTTCTTCTTCGGAAGGTCGATCGCGGTCGCCTCGACGCCGCGACGCCGAAGGCCGGCGACGTGGGCCGCCATGCTCGCCGCGTTGCCGCTCGCGCCGTGCCCGATGTAGACGTGGACTGGCATGGCGACAGGGTATCGTCGCGGCCGATGACGCACGCCGACGGTCGCAGCCGATGCTGGTGGGCGGTCGGCGGCGCAACGCCCGACCCGCTGATGGTTGCCTACCACGACGAGGAGTGGGGCGTCCCCGTCACCGGCGACGTCGAGCTCTTCGAGCGGCTGGCGCTCGAAGGCTTCCAGGCGGGACTGTCGTGGGCGACGATCCTGCGCAAGCGCGAGACGTTCAGGACGGCCTTTGCCGGTTTCGACCCGGTGCGAGTCGCCGCCTTCGACGAGCGCGACCGCGAGCGGCTCATGGCCGACGCCGGCATCGTCCGGAACCGGGCCAAGATCGGGGCGACGATCGGGAATGCGAAGGCGTTCCTCGCCGTCGTCGACGAGTTCGGGGCCTTCGCCGCGTACCTCGCCTCGATCGTGCCCGGCCCGCCTCGGCCGCTGCCGCCCGACGCCCAGATGGGCGACATCCCGGCGACGACACCCGCATCGGATGCCCTGTCGAAGGACCTGCGCCGGCGCGGGTTCGGCTTCGTCGGCTCGACGATCGTCTACGCCTTCATGCAGAGCGTCGGCCTCGTCGACGATCACCTGCCCGGCTGCTTCCGCTACGTGGGGCCGCGAGCGGGCTGAGCCGGGACTTAGACCTCCCGCCGATGGAGCGACCAGACGGCGAGCGCCAGCACGACGACGACCCAGCCGACCGACCACGCGACGAACTCGGTGGGCGGCGGCGTCGAGGCATAGAAGGGGTTCGCGTCGGCGATCGGCCCGACGGTCGGGCCGGCCCCGGCGATGACGATCGGCGGCTCGAGGTGGAAGACGACGCCTCGCCAGAGGCCGTCGGTTGGAAGCACCCAGCGCGAAGCGCGGGCGGCCGTAACGAGGATCTCGACGTCGAACAGCCGCGCGATGCCGGCGAAGACGCCGGCCATCCAGGCGAGGCCGAAGAGGACGACCGCCACGGCGCCGGCGCCGACCGGCGGCAGCCGTGTCCCGAGCAGGAGCGCCAGGGTCAGCAGCACGATCCCCTGCCCGGCGAGGTACAGCGCCGCGAGCACGGGCTGGGGCGGCGTGTGACCGGTGAGGACGCCGACGACCGCGATCTCGAGCAGCGCCGACGCGATCGCGTAGACCGACAGGACGGCGACGAGCCCGAGCCACCGGCCGAGGACGAGGTCGGCCCGCCGAATCGGCCGGGCGAGCATCGCCAGCGCAACGCCCGATTCGATGTCGCCGGCGATCGCCGGGGCGGCAAGGAACGCCGCGGTCATCGCGACGACGAAGCTGAACATGAAGGCCACGAGGATCAGGACCTGCGAGACGCCGAGACGGATGGACAGCTCGTCCGCGCCGTTCTCGCGAGCCAGGCTCGCCAGGCGCTCGATCCCCCACCCCGTGAGCGCGACACTGCCGACGGTCAGGATCAGCAGCAGCCAGAGGAGCCGGCGCCGCGCCGCCTCGCGGACGGTGAGCCAGGCGATGGTCCTCATGCCGTCGCGTCGTCCGCGTCCGGGCCGGCCGGACGGGCCGGTCCGGCCGTATCCGCCGGACCCGCCGGGCCCGGCGCTCGCCCGCCCGACACGAGCGCGATGAAGTGGTCCTCGAGGGAGCCCCGCCCGGCGTCGACGTCCTGGATCCGGGCGCCCTTCGCGACGAGCGCGGCGACCACGTCGGGAACGCGCGCGGGGTCGATCGGATCGATCCTCAGGCGGTCGTCGCGGACCTCGACCGGCCCGAAGGCGGCGAGCGCCATGAGCGCCTCGGCGGAGACACCGGCCGCCCGGATGGTCAGCGCCGGTCGGCCGAGCAGCTCGTCGAGCCGCCCCGCGGCGATGACCTTGCCGCCGTCGACGATCGCGACCCGATCGCAGACGCGCTCGACCTCGGTCAGGAGATGCGAGTTGAGGAAGACGGTCGTGCCACGCTCGCGGGCGCGTCGGATGATCGTCCGGACGTCGAGGCGACCAACCGGGTCGAGGGCGGACGTCGGCTCGTCGAGGAATACGAGGTCCGGCCTGCCGAGAAGCGCGGCAGCGAGTCCGAGCCGCTGCTGCATGCCCTTCGAGTAGGTGCCGACGAACGACTCCGCTCGATCGGCGAGGCCGACGAGCCCGAGGACCTCCTCGACGTTCTTCGGCGTCCGGTCCGCCGGGTGGCGGGCGAGCCGCGCGTGGAGCTCGAGGACCTCGCGGCCACGGAGCCACGCCTGGTAGCGGAACAGCTCGGGGAGGTAGCCGATCCGGGCGCGCACGTCGCGGTCACCGAGGCGCCGGCCGAGCAGCTCGGCGCGCCCCCGCGAGGGCCGAGCGAGGCCGAGGAGCACCTTGACTGCGGTCGTCTTGCCCGCCCCGTTCGGGCCGAGGAAGCCGAAGACCTCCCCGCGCTCGACGGTCATCGACAGGTCCTCGAGGGCGACCGTCCGGCCGTAGCGCTTCGCGAGGCGCTCCGTGCGGACGGCGGGCCCGGCCGAAGGCGTTGACACGCTAGCTGTCACGGGCACGCGGGAAGGTTCGCACGCAACCCGCCGAGAAAGGACGACTCGAGATGATCACGATCGATTGCCCCTGGTGCGAAGCCACCGTTCACATGGACGGCCGGGAGGCCGCCCTTCGTTGCGACGGCTGCTCCGTCGAGGTCGAGCTGGCCCCGGATGAGGCGGCCGTGGAGGTTCGTCGGGCGGCCTGACGCGGGGCGGCTCGTCGCACGGCCCCATGATGCGCGACGCGCGCCACAGGACGCCGTTCGCGTGCCGTCCGCGTCTCGCCCGCCGGGCGCGGCTACGATGCCGCGGTGGACGAGGGGCGGCTGAGGGAGGCGCTCGTCGCGGCCGGGGCCCGCCTCGGCGCGCGCGGCCTCATCGCCGCCGGCGAAGGCAACGCGTCGATCCGACTGGACGAGGGCCGCCTGCTGATCACGCCGTCGGGCCGGCGGAAGGACGAGCTGTCCCCGGCGCATCTCGTCGTCGTGTCGGCGCGCGGCGTGGGGACCGAGGCCGCCGGGACAGGCCCGCGGCCGTCCTCGGACGTGGCGATCCATCGCGCGATCTACGCCGCCCGCCCGGACGTCGGCGCAATCGTTCACGCGCACATTCCGGCGGCGATGGCGCTCACCGTGGCGGGCGAGGCGCCCGACCCGGCGGCCTTGCCGGAGACGGCGCTGTTCCTGCCGCGGCTGCCGGTGGTGCCACTCGCCGCACCGGGTAGTGACGAGCTGGCGGCCGCGATCGCGGCGGTGCTTGCCGCGGGCGCACCGAAGCCGGGCGCCGTCCTGCTCGAGCGTCACGGGGCCGTTGCGGTCGGCGACGGCGAGGACCGGGAGGCGGCCGTGGCCCAGGCCGTGGATCGGATCGAGCTGATCGACGTCCTATGCCGCGTCTGGCGCGACGCACTGCTGATCCGGGCCGCGCGGCGCGACGATACTGGCCGCGCGGGGTCCGACCGGCGCCACGAGGAGGGACGATGAACACGCGGAAGTACCTGGCCGAGCTCGCCGGCACATTCGTGCTGGTCTTCGGCGGCTCGATGAGCATCCTGGCCGCGACCGCGATGGGCGCGCCGGTGCTCGTCGTCGTGCCGCTCGGCTTCGGCCTCGCGCTGCTCGCGGGAATCTTCGCGGTCGGAGCGGTGTCGGGCGGACACTTCAATCCCGCCGTCACGCTCGGGGCATTGCTGGATGGCCGGATCAACCCCGTCGACGCGGCCGCGTACGCGATCGCACAGGTCGTGGGCGCGGTCGCGGCATCGGCCGCGATCCTGGCGATCCTCGGGAGCCAGGCGAGCGTCGCAGCGACGAGGAACGGCCCGGGCCAGGGCGTGTCCGACATCGGCGCGTTCGCGGTCGAGGTGGTGCTGACCGCGATCTTCCTGCTCGTGATCCTGACCGTCACGCGGAGCGTGCCGGCGCACGCGCCGTTCGCCATCCCCCTCACGCTCGTGATGATCCACCTGGCCGGCATCCCGTTCAGCGGCGCATCGGTCAACCCCGCCCGCTCCCTCGGTCCGGCGCTCGTGGGCGGCGAGCTCGCCTCGCTCTGGATCTACCTGACGGCGCCGTTCGTGGGCGCCGTGATCGGTTGGGCGCTGTACCGGGCGTTCGGCTCGGACAGGAGCTGAGGAAGGCGTTCGGGGCCGGTTCACGCACGGGGCCCCTGAGGCGCAACGCCGACGCAAGCGTGCCTATGCCTCTACCGGCGCCAGCGACACACCGCCGGGCGGACCATGCTTCCCCGCGGCAGGCCCGCGGCGACCCAGCAAGGACGTGTCGATGGACCCCGCGATCGCTCCCCTTCTCCTCGTCGCGTTCGGGGCAGCCCTCTGGAGCACGTGGACGGAGCTCCGCAGCTCGCTCCAGCCCGCCACGTGCAGCGAGTGCCCCCACTGCCGAACCCTCCTCGACGCCAGACGGCGCGAAGCCGAGGAGGAAGCTCGACGCCAGGCCGAGCTCCGGACCTGGTACGCCCGGCGCCACGGGCTCGAGGACGACAATCCCGACCGCTCCCGCGACTGAGTCGCGGAGCGCCCGGCCCATCTGCCTGGCCTAGGGCAATCTCGGGCCGGCGTCCGCGGGAGGCGCACCGCCCGCGCCCGGAAGGCGCGATTCGACGGCCGCGGCGATGGGGTCCGGGATCGGCTCCTTCTCGCCGACGCCGACCTCCCCAGCGCCATTTCCGGCGAGCGCCGCGGGAATCGCGGTCGTCGCCGGGAGAACCGGGAGCGACCGACCGCCCTCCACGAGCCAGCACGCGGCCGATTGTCCCGCACCGACGTCGAACAGCGGCGGCTCCTCGACGCGGCACCGATCGAATGCGAGCGGGCAACGCGGGTGAAACCGACAGCCGGTGGGGATGTGGGCCGCGTCGGGCGTCTCGCCGACGAGAATCGTCCGGCGGCGTCGAACCCCGGCCGTGGGAGGCGTTGTCGAGGGCGCCACGCTGATCAGCGCCTTCGTGTACGGGTTGTGCGGGTCGCGGATGACCTGCGCCGCCGGACCGATCTCCATGATCTTGCCGAGGTACATCACGGCGATCCGGTCGGCGAGGAGCCAGGCGAGCGACAGGTCGTGGGTGATGAACAGGTAGGTCAGGCCGCGCTCCTCGCGCAGATCGAGCATGAGCCGCAGGAGCTCCGTGCGGATCGAGACGTCGAGCATCGAGACCGGCTCGTCCGCGACGACGAGCTCCGGGTCCATGACGAGGGCGCCGGCGATGACGACGCGCTGCCGCTGGCCGCCGGACAGCTCGTGCGGGAAGCGGAAGGCGTAGTCGGCCGCCGGCCGGAGGCCGGCCGCTTCGAGGGCTCGGGTCACCCGAGCCTCGAGATCGTCCGCGGACGACGCGAGCCGGTTGACCTGGATCGGCTCGGCGACGAAGTCGTGGATCGTCTGCTTCGGGTTGAGCGTCTCGTACGGGTCCTGGAAGATGATCTGGACCCGCCGCCGGTACGTCCGCAGCTCCCGGCTCCGGCCGAGGCCCGTCACGTCGCGCCCGTCGAACCGCACCCGCCCGCCCGTCGGCTTCGTGAGCTTGACGACCACACGACCGGTCGTCGTCTTGCCGCTCCCCGACTCCCCAACGAGCGCGAGCACCTCGCCCTTGCGGATCGCGAGGTTGATCCCGTCGACGGCCCGGATGAACCCGCGCGAGCGGCGCAGGAGCGAGTCGAGGAGGCCACCCCGGATCGGGAAGTGGACCTCGAGGTTCTCGAGGCGGAGCAGCTCCTCGGTCATCGCGGCAATGCGGCGACGGGTGGCGCGGTGACCGGCTCGCCGGAGCTCCCGGGCGGGTACAGGTGGCAGGCCACGCGAACGCCGTCCGCAAACCGGACCTCCGGCGGCACGACCTCCGTGCAGACCGGCATCGCGAACGCGCAGCGCGGCGCGAACCGGCAGCCCGGCGGCGGACGCCGCAGGTCGGGCGGCTGGCCGGGAATGACATCGAGCGTCCGCCGGTCCGCCTCGATGTTCGGGAACGCCGTGAGCAGCTTCTGCGTGTACGGATGCCGGGGCCGGGTGAAGACCTCGGCGACCGGCCCTTCCTCGGCGACCTTGCCGGCGTACATGATGAGGACGCGGTCGCACGTCTCGGCGATCACGGAAAGGTCGTGCGTGATGAGGATGAGCGACAGGTCGAGCTGCTCTCGAAGCCGCTCGAGGAGCTCGAGTATCTGGGCCTGGACCATGACGTCGAGGGCGGTCGTCGGCTCATCGCCGATGACGATCGCCGGGTCGCACGCCAGCGACATCGCGATCATCGCCCGCTGCCGCATCCCGCCCGACAGCTCGTGGGGGTAGGCGTTCCCTCGACGGCGCGGGATGCCGACGAGCTCGAGGAGCTCCCCCGCCCGCTTCCGCGCGGCGGCCTCGTCGACGCCAAGCCGCTCGACGATCGGTTCGGCGATCTGGTCGCGGACGCGCCTGACCGGGTTGAGGGCGTTCATCGCGCCCTGGAAGATCATCGAGATCTCCCGCCAGCGGTAGCGCCGCAGCTGGTTCTCGGTCTTCTTCGCGAGGTCGATGCCGTAGTAGCGGATGCTGCCGCTCTCGATCCTGGCCGTCGACGGCAGCAGCCCGATGATCGAGAGCACGCTCGTCGTCTTGCCACAGCCCGATTCGCCCGCGATCCCGAGCGCCTCGCCCGGGTTGAGCCGGAAGCTCACGCCGTCGACGGCATGGACGGCGCCGCCCTCGAGCCGGAAGTGCGTCCGCAGGTCCTCGACCTCGAGGAGCGGCGCGTTCGGATCGGCCTGCTTCGGCAGTTTCCTGGGCGTCGACGTCCCGGTCTGGTTGGCGACGATCGTCACCGGCGACCCCGCAGTTTCGGGTTGAGGATGTCGTCCATCGCGCTGCCGAGCAGGGTGAACGCGAGCACAACGAGCACGATTGCCGCACCCGGCGGCAGGATCACCCACCACGCCCCGAGGCCGGGCGCGCCGTCCGACTGGGCCTGGTTGAGCAGCTGCCCCCACGAGGGCTGGAACGGGTCGCCAAGACCGATGAACGACAGCGTCGTCTCCGTCAGGACCGCGCCGGCGAAGGTCAGCACGGCGTTCGCGACGATGAGGTTGACGACGTTGGGGAGGATGTGGCGGGCCATGATCCAGGTCGGCCCGGCCCCGACGACGCGGGCGCGGTCGACGAACGCCCGCTCCCGAAGCGACAGCGTCTGGCTGCGGACGATCCGCGCCGTCGAGGCCCAGCTCGTGATGCCGATCACGACGACGATGACGATGAGCGTCATCCGCATCCCGGCGACCTCCGCGGACGTGCCGAAGATGTCGAGCAGGATCGGGGCGAGGATCAGCGCAAGAACGAACGTCGGTAGGACGAGGAAGAAGTCGCTGATCCGCATGAGGACGTTGTCGAGGACGCCGCCGACGAAGCCGGAAACGATCCCGATGACCGTGCCGAGCAGCACGGTGACGACGGTCGACAGGAGGCCGATGAGCATCGAGATCCGCGTGCCGTGGACCGTCAGGTTGAGGATGTCGCGGCCGATGCGGTCGGTGCCGAACAGGTAGGCCGCGCTCGGGGCCTCGAACCGGCCGCCCTCGGCGCTGACGGCGGTCTGGAGCCGACCGACGAACAGGTCGGGGGCGATCGCGAGGACCGCGAAGACGAGCAGGATCCCGATCCCGACGAGGCCGTCCTGGCGCCGGAGGAGCCGTGCCCCGAAGTCGCGGATCCGCCGCAGCCGCAGGCGGAAGCGAGCCGCACGAACGTCGCCGACGGCGATCGTGCCGGCGGTCACGCGCGCACCCGCGGGTCGAGCAGGCCGTACACGAGGTCGGCGAGGAGGTTGGCGATGACGACCGACACCGCCAGCAGCAGGAAGATCCCCTGGAGGACCGGGTAGTCACGCGACGACAGGGCGTCGACCGTCAGCGTGCCGATCCCCGGCCAGTTGAAGACGACCTCCGCGGTGATCGCGCCGGCGATGACGTAGCCGATCTGGATCGCGACGATCGTCACCGCGGGCAGCATCGCGTTCGGCAGCGCATGGGCCCGAAGGATGTGACCGTCGCGGAGCCCCTTCGCCCGGGCCGTCTGGACGTAGTCCTCGGCGAGCGTCTCGATGATCGAGGAGCGCATGAGGATCGAGTAGAGCCCCACGAGCCCGAGCGAGACCGTCGCCAGCGGCAGCGCGAGGTGGCGGGCGAAGTCGATGAGCTGGTCGATGAACGAGTCGTAATGCGCGCCGGCGCTCAACATCCCGAACGTCGGGAACCAACCAAGTGTCGTCGCGAAGATGACGAGCAGGAACATGCCCAGCACGAAGTAGGGCGTCGAGTAGAGCACGAGCGAGATGCCGTTGCCGACGTAGTCGACGACACCGCCGCGTCTCCACCCGGCGTAGGCACCCAGCCCCATGCCGATGACGATCGCGATGATCTCGCCGAGGCCGAACAGGATGACCGTCGGCCAGATCCGGCTCCCGAGCACCTCGGTCACGGGCTGGCCGCGGTACTTGAACGACAGGCCGAAGTCGCCCTGGAAGGTCGCGACGACGTACGAGGCGAACTGGTCCGGGAAGACCGGCTTGTCGAGCCCCCACTTCGCCCGCAGCGCCGCCTTCGTGTCCGCGCTGATGCTCGGGTTGCGGGTGATGGCCCGCTCCGGCGAGCCCGGCATCATCCGGAACAGGACGAAGTTCAGCAGGACGATCATGAGGATCGTCACGAGCGCCTGGACGATCCTCCGGCCGAGGTAGCGGGAGCCCATGGTCGCCCGGTGTCAGCCCGGGAGGACCGCGCTGCGGCCCTCCCGGTTCCGTTGGTGGCGGGCAGGCGCCCGCGCGGTCACTCCTCCTCCGTCCTCACCGAGCGACGCCGGACGAGGACGGCCCCGGCGACGACCACAAGCGCCAGCAGCCCGAGGCCGCCGACGATGAGCAGCGTGTTGTTCGAGCTGCCGGTCGACTGCCCGCCGTTGCCGGGCGGCGCCGACGCGCCGGGGCTGGCGGCACCCGGCGCCGACGGCCCGGGCGTCGGCTCGTCGCCGACGAGCCGCAGCTGCAGGTAGCCCCACGGCCCGTAGCCGAAGAGCGGCGTGCCGTTCTCGGGCTGGTTGGCCCAGCCAGTGAACTTGTCGGTTCGCCAGGCATGGAGCGCCGCGTCGTAGTAGAGGATGTGGTACGGGGCCTCCGTGTACATGAGGTCCTGCGCCTGATCCATGAGCGCCTTGCGCTCCTCGTACGTCGGCGCGATGTTCTGCTCCTCGAAGAGCCTGTCGTACTCCTCGTTGCACCAGAGGCTGTCGCTCGAGTTGCCGATCTGGTCGCAGGTGAAGATCTCGAGCAGGGCGTTCGGATCGGCGCTGCCGCCCCAGCCCCAGATGAACAGGTCGTAGTCGGCCTTGTAGTCGCCGGCTTCCGGCGGAAGCATCAGGTCGATGAGCGTGTCGGAGTCGTACTGCGACGGGTTGATCGCAATCCCGAGCTGGCCCCACCACTCCTTGATGAACTCGGCCGAGGTCGGGTAGGTCGAGTCGGAGTCGGGGAAGACAAGGTCGAGGACGATCGGCTTGCCTTCCTTGTCGAGGCGCCGGTTCTGGCCGTCGAGCCGGTACCCGGCCGCATCGAGCTTCTGCTTCGCGGTGTCGATGTTGAACTCGCGGACCGTCGCGGGCTCCTTGTGCCAGCGGGTCTGGACCGGCGGAACCTGGGTCGTGCCCGGGACGCCGTACCCGCCGAGCACGCGCTCGACGAGGAGCGGCTTGTCGATGGCGTAGCCGACGGCATCGCGGAAGAGCGGATCGAGGAGGGCTTTCGTCGAGGGTCCGCCGCCGGCGATCGTCTTGCCGGTGCCGGTGCCGTACGTGTTGAACCCGAGCTCGGTGAACCCGTTGGCCTCACCGGCCGTCGTCGCGATGTTCGGCTGCCCCTTGAGCTGGTTGAACTGATCCGAGAGGACGCCCTGGGCGTAATCCAGCTCGTTGTTCCGGAGCGCCTGGGCCATCGTGTCCTCGGTCTCGAAGAAGGTCAGGATGACCTCCGTCGGCGCGAGCTTGCTCTGCGTCCAGTTCGGGTTCGCCTCGAAGCGGACGTTCTGGCCGGTCTGCCACTCCTGGGCCTGGAACGGCCCCGAGCCGACGATCGGCGGGTCGAACTTGTCGTCGCAGATGGTCGTCGCGTCCTTCGACTCCCAGATGTGCTTGGGGAGGATCGGCACGTACGTCTGGAGGATCCGGTCGCTCTTGCGGGAGAGCTTGACGACGAGCGTCTGGGCGTCCGGTGCGCTGACCGATTCGACCGCGGCGTTCTTGACGTCCGGATCGATGTAGCCGAGGCACAGCGAGCCCGCCTCGCTGTTCAGCGCGTCGAGGACGAGCTGGAACGTCCAGCGGGCGTCCTCGGCCGTCGCCGGCTTTCCGTCCGACCACTTCTTGCCGGCCGGGATCTTGAAGGTGTACTCCGTTCCCGCGCTATTGGCCGTCCACGACTCCGCGTAGCCCGGCGCCGGGCCGAGCTTCTGGTCGAAGGCGACGAGCAGCTCGTAATTCAACGCGAACGCCTCGAATCCAACGACCAGTGCCGTCTGGAACGGGTTCATCGAGTCGAGGTCCTGGGTCGTCCCGACGCGGAGGGTCGTCTCCTCCTGCGCCACCGCGGGAACCGCGGCCGGAAGGAGCGCTCCCACCGCGAGGAGTGCGGACATCGCCACTCGAGCGGCTCGGGCGCGCAGCGGCACGTGCATCGGACCTCCTCCTCGTCGGCCACGCCCGGCGACACCGGGCGCACCTCTCCCGCCCTCTCGGCCCTCGCGGGTGGCCGGGAGCGTGACACAGCGGCGCAAGGGGCGCAAGACGCGTGGCGCGGCTCGGTCCGTGCCGCCGGATCGGTCAGTCGGCCGTCACGACCTCGTCCACGGTGAGCGTCCCGGCGTCCGCATCGAGCGTGGCCAGCGCGCCGATCGGCACGGTCGCGTGGTGCTTGCCGTGGCCGATGGGCAGGCCGGAGATGACCGGCACGCCGAGCGGCTCGAGGAGCTCCTCGAGGACGTCCTCGAGCGACAGCTCCTGGGTCACGCCGGAGTGCTTGCCGGGCATGTCGCCGATGACGACGCCGGCCACGCCGTCGAGCTTGCCGGCGTTCCGCAGGTGCGTCAGGCCGTTGTCGACCTCGTAGACATAGCCCTCCTCGACGGTCTCGAGGAAGAGGATCCGGCCCTTGGTCTCGATCTCCCACGCGGTCCCGATCGTCCCCTCGACGAGGCCGAAGCAGCCGCCGGTCAGTCGGGCCGTGACCTTGCCGCCGCGGATCGTCCGAGTCCACGGGTCGTCCGGATTCGGGCCGATGCGCCCGTACGGCTCATCCGAGAACAGCGCCCGATGGAGCGCCTCGCGCGAGAACGGCGTGGTCTCGGGGGCGCCGACGCCGGCGGCGCCGTTCGAATAGAGCGTGATGGTGTCACCCCACGCTGCGACCGCGAGATGGATCGCCGTGATGTCCGAGTAGCCGAGCACGGCCTTCGGGTTGGCGGCGATCGCCTCGCGATCGAGGAGCGGCACGAGCCGCGGGCTGCCGTAGCCGCCCTGGAGGCAGACGATCGCCCGGACCTCCGGGTCGCGCCACATGGCGTTGAGATCGGCGGCCCGGTCGGCGTCACGGCCGGCCATGTAGCCGTGCCGGTCGTCGACGTGGGCGCCGAGCTTGACCCGCAGGCCCCACGCCTCGAGCGCCTTGATCCCGCGCAGGATCTCGCTCCGGTTGGCCCACGGGTTGGCCGGCGCGACGAGGCCGACGGTGTCGCCGGGCCGGAGTCGGGGCGGCTTGCGCATGCCGATCAGACCATGAAGCTCGTGACGGGATGCGGCTCGAGCAGGATGGGCCGGTCGATCCGGAACGGCTCGAGGTCGGCGTCAAGCGGGCTTGTCCCGTCCGCGATTCGATCCGCAACGGCTCGCCCGAAGAGCGACGCGAACTTGAAGCCATGGGCCGCGCCGAGCAGCACGTGCACGCGGGGATGGTCCGGCAGCCGGTCGACGACGAAGTCGCGGTCCGGGGTCAGCGTGTAGAGGCACGTCTTCGTGTCGATCGGCGGCCCGACGGCGCCCGGCAGGTGACGCTCGAGAAAGGCCGCGACTCGCGCGAACGCGTCCTCGTCGCGGTCGAACGTGCGCGTCGCCGGCGTCACCTCGCGGCCGCCGACGTCCTCGGCGGCCTTCGGCCCGGCCTCGCCGTACGTGGGGAAGCCGTAGAAGCACGGGACGTCCATCCAGATCCAGATCGGGAAGCCTTCCGGGGCAAAGTCCTCCGGCCGCGGGCAGGCGAAGTACGTGACCTGCTCCTGCGTGATCGTGAGCGGCAACCGGCGGTCGAACGAGTCGAGCAGCTCGTTCGTCCACGCGTCGGTGGCGATGACGACGTGACCCGCCGTGTAGGTCGAGTCGCCGACGCGGACCTCGATCTCGCCACGAGCGTCGCGCAGCCGCGTGACCGCCGCGTGGTCGCGGAGCATTGCGCCGTGCGCGCGGGCAAGGTCGCGATGGGCGAGGTTCGCGCGGTTCGGATCCACGAGGCCGCTCCGGGCCTGGAAGAGCCCGTGGTGCTCGTCGCCGAGCCGCCACTGCGGCCAGCGCCGCGAGATCTCCGGACCGTCGAGGACCTCGTATGGCACGCCCTCCGCGTCCATCGAATGCGTGTAGTCGGACAGCGGGATCGCGGCGCCCCGCGGCGCGACGTCGAGTCCGCCCGTCACGGTCACGATCCGCGTCCCCGAATCGGCCTCGACGGCCGCCCATGCGTCGTACGCGTGGCGGGCGAGGCGGACGTAGCCGGGCCGGTGGTAGGAGAGCCGGATGATCCGCGAGTGGTCGCGCGATGCGCCGTTGTCGTGGTCGAACCCGAACTGCTCGAGCCCGAGGACGCGGTCGCCGAACCGGCGCGCCAGCCAGAACGCCGCCGCCGACCCGATCCCGCCGAGCCCGACGACGATCGCGTCCCACTCGCGGCGCGACGCGGAATCGGTCACCGCGCGACTTCCACCTCGGTGTGGCCGTGGTACTCGTACGCGGACATCGCCTTGCCGCTCGTCGACCGCCACGCACGCTCCTCGGGCGGCAGCTTGCCGAGCGCCTTGGCCATCGCCCGGACGTGGTTGGCGACCGAGCCGCAGCACGAGCCGATGAGCCGGACGCCGAGGTCGCGGGCGCGGACCGCGTAGTCGGCCATCTCGCCGCGGGCGAGCGCGAGGTGCTCGAGGGCGAAGGGGAACTCGGGCCAGGCGGTGAAGTCGGGCTTGTCCTCGGTGACGCGGTAGGCCACGGGCTGGGTGGCAACCCATGCGCCCGGCACGGCATCGAGCATGCGTTTCGCGAGCGGCAGCGTCCGCTCCGGGTCGCGGAGGCAGTTGATGCCCACGACGTCGGCCCCGGCGTCGACGAGCTTCCGGGCGCAGTCGCCGGGGTCGTCGCCCTCGTAGGCGCGGGCGGCCGAGTCCTCGAACGACATCGTGATGACCGTCGGCAGCCCCGTGAGCTTCGCTCGCTCCAGCGCGATCAGCGCCTCGCCGAGGTAGCTGAACGTCTCGCCAATGACGAGGTCGATGCCCTCGTCCATCTGGACCTCGAGCTGGCGATCGAACAGGGCCCGGACCCGGTCCGCCGAGGCCGGATCGGCCGGGTCGAAGGCCCACGTGAGCGACAGGTTGCCGGCAACGAGAGCGTCGCCCTCGTCGGCGACGCTCCGCGCGACCCGGACGGCGGCACGGTTGATGTCGTCGACGCGGCCGGCGAGGCCGACGGTCGCGAGCTTCTCCTCCGACGCGTAGAACGTCAGTGCCTGGAGGATCTCGGCGCCGGCACGGAGGAACTCGCGATGGAGTTGCGCGAGTGCCTCCGGGTTCGTGATGCTCACCTCGGGCGTGAACGGCCCGGCCTGGACGTAGCCGCGCTTCTCGAGCTCGAGGAGGTAGCCACCATCGCCAAGGACCGGCCCGCGGCCGAGTCGGTCGAGCAGTCCCTCGGTCATCTCGCCTCCCTCTCCTTCGGCGATCGTGGCCGCGATCCTACCCGGGCCGCCCTCGATCGAGGGCGACGCGTTGCAGTCCGACGACGGAGAGCATGTCGGTGATCCGCCCGTCCCTCGTCATCGCCAGTGCCTCGTCGAACGGGACGCGGGCGACCTCGAGCTGCTCGGTCCCTTCGGGCGACGCTTCGCCGTCCGTGAGGCCGGTGGCGAGGAAGACGACGCCCGCCTCGTCGGAGATCGAGTTCGACAGGTGGATCCGGTTGAGCTCACGCCACTCGGCGGCTTCGATCCCGGTCTCCTCGCGGAGCTCGCGCTTCGCGCCCTCGAGCGGGTCCTCGTCGAACGGGACGCCGCCCTCCGGGATCTCCCACGACCAGGCGTCGAGGGTGTAGCGGTACTGCCCGACGAGGACGACCCGGTCGTCGGCATCGATCGGCACGACGCCGACCGCCAGCGACTTGTAGTGGACGACGCCGTAGATCCCCGGCTCACCGTCCGGGCGCGTCACGTCGTCGTGCCACACCGTGATCCATTGGTTCTCGTAACCGACGCGTCGCGAATGGCGCTGCCAGGGCGAGGTGCGCATCGAGGGAGATCGTAGCGGCGGGCGTCGCTAGGCTTCGGCGATGGGCGCTGTCAGCGAGCCGATCCACACGGTCGAGCGGCGGCTCGACGTGCGAATCCCCGTGAGCGACGGCCTCGAGCTGTCGGCGAACCTCTGGCTGCCGGCCGCCCCGAGCGGCGACGACCGGTTTCCGGCGATCCTCGAGATGATCCCGTACCGCAAGGACGACTGGCGCGCCAACGGCGACGAGGCGCGCGGTCGCTACCTCGCGGCGCGAGGCTTCGCGTTCTGCCGGCTCGACGTCCGGGGCACCGGTTCGTCGCCCGGGATCGCCCTCGACGAGTACACGGCCGGCGAGACGCAGGACGGCTACGACGCGGTCGAGTGGCTCGCGTCACAGCCATGGTGCAACGGCAACGTCGGCATGTGGGGCATCTCGTACGGCGGCTTCACGTCGATCCAGGTCGCCGCCCTCCGACCGCCCCACCTCAAGGCCATCGTGCCGATGTACGCGACCGACGATCGCTACACGGACGACGTGCACTACGTCGGCGGCTGCCCGACCGCCTCCGAGCTGACGCAGTACGCCGTCTCGATGGTCGCGAACAACGCGCTGCCGCCGCGGCCGTCGTACCGGGGCGACGCGTGGATCGACGAATGGCGGGAGCGGCTCGACAAGACGCCGATCTGGCTGGTCGAGTGGCTGCGGCAGCAGCGCGACGGCCCGTACTGGAGACAGGGCTCGCTGGCACCGGACTACGAGCGGATCGAGGCCGCCATCCTCATGTTCGGCGGCTGGATGGACTCGTACGTCGATCCGGTGTTCCGGATGCTCGAGAAATGCACTGCGCCGCGCCGCGCGATCGTCGGCAACTGGACGCATGAGTTCCCCGACGACGGCTATCCCGGCCCGAACCTCGACTGGCACCACGAGATGGTCCGGTTCTTCGACCATTGGCTCAAGGGCATCGACAACGGCGTGATGGACGAGCCGATGCTCACGTGGTTCGAGCGCGAGTGGGCGCCGCCGGAGCCGTTCCCGAAGTCGTGGCCCGGCCGCTGGCGGGCCGAGACCGCCTGGCCGGTCCCCGGTCGCGCCACCTCGAACCTGTTCTTCGCGCCCGGCATCGAGCCGCTGCGGGGCGCCCTCGCCGTCCGCCGCCCATCGGGGCGGTCCGTCGAGCGCCTCGAGCACCGGCCGGCGCTCGGGACGCGTGGCCCGCTGTCGTGGGGCGCCGGTGGACAGCCGAACGGCCTCGCCCGCGACCTCCGCCCGGATGACGCGCTCGTCCCGACCTGGACGTCCGAGCCCCTCAGCGCAACGTGGCACGTGCTCGGGCGGCCGTCGGTCGTCGTCCAGTGGCGCTCGCCGGTCCCGGTCGCAACGGCCGTGGTCCGGCTCGAGGACGTCGATGCCGATGGGACGCCGACGCAGGTGACGGCCGGAATCCTCAACCTCACCCACCGTGACGGCCACGACGATCCGCACGGGTTGCCGGTCGGCACGGCCGTCGAGGTCACGGTCCCGATGCGAGCCTGTGGCTACCGGTTCGCGGCGGGCCACCGCGTCCGGTTGTCGATTGCGAGCGCCTCGTGGCCGGTCGTCTGGCCGAGCCCCGAGCCGGCGACCTACGACGTGGGCCCGGGTCGCCTGCTCCTGCCGGTCGTGCGGGCGGACGGCACGGCGGACGTTCCCGTGTTCCGCACGGAGCCGCCCGGCCTCGACGCCGTCGGCGGCGGTACGGACGAACCGGCCGTGTGGCGGGTCACCGAGGACGTCCTCGCCGGCACCGTCACCGTGACGTCCTTCGAGGGTGGCACGACCGTGAACGGTGACGGCACGAAGCTCTACAGCGCCGAGGGGCACGACATGACGGTCTCGTCCGCAACGCCGTCACGCGCCCGAATGGTCTCGGAGGTCGTCTACCGGCTCGAGCAGGACGGGCACGCGATCGCGGCGGAGGCAACCGCGGAGATGACGTCGACGAGCTCGCAGTTCCGCCTCGTCGGCGTGCTCCGCGTCAAGCTCGATGGCAAGCCGTTCCACACCCGGACCTGGGACGAGACGATCGGCCGCGACCTCTGCTGACCGGGGCGCGGCGCCCGACTAGACTGCCGGCCATGCCGCACGTCTCGCGCAAGGCCTCCGGATTCACCGAGTCGGTCATCCGCGAGATGAGCCGCCTGGCGACCGCGGCCGGTGCCATCAACCTCGGCCAGGGCTTCCCCGACTTCGCCTGCCCGATCGAGCTCAAGGACGCCGCGTCGGCAGCGCTCCATGCCGACATCAACCAGTACGCCGTGACGTGGGGCGCGAAGCGATTTCGTGACGCGATCGCCGAGAAGACCGTGCGCTTCCATCCCTCCTGGAGCGTCGATCCGGAACGGGACATCACCGTGACCTGCGGGGCGACAGAAGGGATGATCGCCGCGTTCCTCGCGGTCCTCGACCCCGGCGACGAGGTCATCGTCTTCGAGCCGTTCTACGAGAACTACGGGCCCGACGCGATCCTCAGCGGCGCCGTGCCGCGCTACGTCACGCTCCGCGAGCCCGACTGGTCGTTCGATCCCGACGAGCTGCGGCGCGCCGTGACGCCGCGCACGCGGGGCATCGTCGTCAACTCGCCGCACAACCCGACCGGCAAGGTGTTCGACCGATCCGAGCTCGAGCTCATCGCCGAGGTCTGCCGCGAGCACGACCTGGTGGCCTTCACCGACGAGATCTACGAGCACATCGTCTACCGCGGCGAGCACATCCCGCTCGCCACGCTGCCCGGTATGGCCGAACGCACGGTCGCCGTCAACTCGATGTCGAAGACCTACTCGGTGACGGGCTGGCGCGTCGGCTGGGTCATCGCCTCGGCGGCGCTGACGGCCGGGATCCGCAAGGTCCACGACTTCCTGACGGTCGGCGCGGCGGCGCCACTCCAGGAGGCGGGTATCGTCGCGCTGGCGTTCCCCGACGCGTACTACGAACAACTCGCGACGGAGTACCGCGCGCGACGCGACGCGCTGCTGCCCGCGCTCCGTGCTGCCGGATTCCGCGTCTTCGAGCCCGACGGCGCGTACTACGTCATGACCGACATTCGCGACCTGACCGCCGAGGACGACGCGACGTTCGCCCGCCGGCTCATCGCGGATCCCGGTGTCGCGACCGTGCCTGGCTCGTCGTTCTACTCGCGCCCCGAGCTCGGCCGGACGAAGCTCCGCTTCGCGTTCCCGAAGCGCGCGGAGACGCTGGCCGCGGCGTCGGAGCGGCTCATGCGGCTCGCGCCGGCACGAACCTGACCGGCGCGCGCCCCCCGGTCGCCTAGGAGGCGAGCCCGAGCGTCGCGATCGCCGCGGCCGCCACGAGTCCGCTGGCGAGGGCGACCGACACGCTGGCGAGCGTGCCGAGGAGGTAGTACTCGGCGAAGTCGCGGTCGTCGAGCTGGCGGAAGCGTGCGAGCGTCTTCGCGGCGACGACAAAACCGATCGCGGCCGTCGACCCGGTCAACACGAACGCGACGATGAGGAGGCGCTCGACGACGCCGATCGTCGCCCCGATCCGTGCCGGCGACGCGTGCCACTGCACCGCGGTGCGGGACTCGCTCCCCCGCTCCCCCACCGGCTCCGCGGTCGCCTCGATCGGCCCGAACCGGAGCCGCCAGGCTCGTGGTGCGTCGGCGCGGGATGCCGTGCGGTCGGCGTCGACGGGCGGCCGCGACACGGACTGCCGGGGGCTGACGAGCGTCGACACGAACAGGTCCGCGGCCCGAACGTTGACGATCAGCAGCGAGGCGAGAACGACGCCGAGGACCGCGACGCGATGGATCGCCGCGGGGTCGTAGCCTCGGAAGATCGCGTCGAACGCCTCGAGATAGCTGGGCAGGGGCGGCTGGCTCGCGAGCAGCACCAGCCAGGCGACGACGAGGACCACGACGTGGGCGGCCTGGTCGGCGATGAACAGCGCGCCGGGTTTTGGCGTCCAGGCGGGGCCGAGACCCTCGTCGGCCTCGGCCGGCTCGTGGCGTCGTCGCGCGTCGGCGAGCGCCTCGGCCTCGGCATGCCGGGTGGCCCGCACCTTCCAGCGGTCGATGACGACGTGGGCGATCGTCGCCACGGCGAGGAACGCCGCGCCCCGACCGCCCCACACGCCCACCGCCGGGACGAGCGGCACCGCGACGACCAGCCCGTGACGCAGCAGCCCGCGCCACTGCCGGCGGCCAGGCGCGTTCTTCTCGCGGACCATGCCGCTCGTCTGGAACACGAAGTCGGCGACGAGGTGGGCGAGGACGAGCCAGCCCAGGACGAGCGTCGGATCCGTCATGTCGCCCCTGCCCGTTCGATGCCGAGCCGGACGATCCCGGCGCACGCAGCCCGCAGCCCGGCGATCTCGCGGACCCACGCCCGCTCCGCCGCAACCGACACGGTCGGCGGCTTGATCCCGAGCCGCGTCGCGGCCTCAGCCTGGCGGAGCCCGTCGACGAGGATGAGCCGCGCGACGGCCCGTTGCCGGTCGGTGAGCTCGTCGACGATCCGGCCGAGAACCGGGGCGACGCCGTCGAGCAGCTCGTCCGACAAGGCGTCGCCCGTCCGCGCGACGAGCGGCACACGCTGGCGCCGGCCGACGGCCACGAGCTCACGCGCCGCGACGAACGCCGGCCCGCTTCGCTGCGTCGCCGGCCCCGACCCCGGATCGATCCGGCCGAAGGCGATCACCCAGCGCATGGGCATCCGATCGGCTCGAAGCCCGGCGCGGACGACGGCCTCGAAGGGGTCGGCCGAGGGGCGAAGCAAGCCCTGGAGCTCGTCGCCCTGGGTGAACTCGAACGGGGCGAGGCGATCGTCGCCGTAGGCGGCGTCGAGCTCGTCGCGGAGCGAGCGGAGCCAGGCTGCCGAGCGCTCCGACGCTCGGGAGCCGACGACGTCGCCGATGATGACGAGCCCGGCACCGTCAAAGACCATAGACGCGGAAGACTAACACGAGCCAAGTTAGACGTCAACGGCTATTTCCATGATACATAGCCACTCTCGTCTAACGTCGGACCGCGGCAACCGCGTCGGCGACCTGCCGCCGCTGGTCCGGACCGGCGAATTCGAGGAGCGGATCGGGCTCGATGGGCCGCTCCGTCGTGCCGCGCGCGGTCCGCAGGTAGACGACCGGGTAGATCCGCCCGGCGGCGTCGGACTCGATCGCAAGAACGACGGCGTCCGGACCGGGCGCGTCGAGGATCGCCGCGAGCGGCTCGATCCCCCCATCGAGCCAGCCGCCGTCCTCGGCCCGCGTGGCGACCCAGGCGAGGTAGGAGCGCTGGTGCCACAGCTCCGGGCTCGTCGAGGCTTGGTCGAGAAGCCGATCGACGAGCTCGCCGGGCGCGATCCGGGGCTGGGGCTCGGTCGCATCGAACCGGGTACGGGCGAGATATCGAGCCAGGACGCGGGCGTTGTACCGCGCGCCGTGGACCGCACCGGAGTTGGCCGGGAGCCCGTGCTTCTGGAGCCCTGCCGCGCCCTGGCTGATCGTGCCCGCGAAGTAGATGCCGGGAACCGTCGCGCTCTCCCAGTACGGCGTCTGCGCCGGCACCTCGCTGCGCCCGACGACGGCGACACCCAGCTTGGGGAGATCGAGCGTCGGCGCGACGAACCCGGTCGCGGCGATGACGTCGTCGACGACGATGTCGAGGTCGCTTCCGCCGTCGGTCCGGCGAAGGGCGACGCGAGTCGCGCCGTCGCCGGCGGGCTCGAGCCGGGCGATCGCGGCATCGACGATCGCGACTCCGCCACCGAGGACGTGGTCTTCGTACGGCTGCACGTAGCGGGCCCGGACGCCGACGAGCGAGCGGGTGTTCACCGACAGCTTCGCCGTCGACGGGGATACGAGCGCGATTCCTCGCGCCCACGGCAACAGCCCGGACGCGACCTCGAAGGCCGAGTTCGCCTTGCCGATGATGAGGACCCGCTTGCCGGCGTACGACTTCGCCTCGCGCGTGTCGGCGTAGTGGACCGCTCGCTCGATCCCCGGCGTGGTCGCCATCCGCGGCTCCGCGACGCCGATCGCGAAGACGGCCGCTTCGCACTCGTAGTCGCCGTCGCTCGTCTCGAGCACGAACGTCTCGCCGCTCTTGCCGGCCTTGCGCCTGGTTGCGGTCCACGAGCAGCCGTAGCGCACGAGCGTCCCGGTGCGCTCGGCGAACGCCGCGAGGTTGCGCTCCATCTCGGGCCGCGACGGGAACGACGACGTCCCGTCCATGAACTCGGCCATGATCGCCCGGTTCGGCGGCTCATCCGCGATGAGGCTGTTCCAGTCGTAGCGCTCGTGCACCCGGCTGCCCGGCTCCACGGAGGCATACGGCTTCGTCCATGAGAGCAGTCGCTGGAACAGCGGCCAGCGACGAAACATCCCGCCCGGGGCGTCGTCGGCGGAGATCACGGCGTGTCGGACGCCGAGCCGCGTGAGGGCATAGGAGAGCTGGAGCCCCCCGGGTCCGCTGCCGACGACGACGACAGGGTACGAGCCCGGCGGGTAGGGGCGGTCGTCGCCGCGCCGGCTCAGCTCCGCCACTGGTTCGCGGACCGGAGGCGTCGTGCCTGGGCCTGGAGCATGCGGAACGTGACCTTCGGGTGCGCGACGAGCCACTCCTGGATCGACGGGCCCGGCAGGACGAGGGTCCGCAGCGGCCGGGTCGCGACGACGTCGGCCACGGGGACTTCCCCGAGCAGCACGGAGACCTCACCGAAGAAGTCGCCGCGCCCAAGGGTGGCCCGCCGCTCGCCGTCGACCACGACCTCGGCGTCGCCTTCGAGGATCACGTGGAACGCCGACCCGGACACGCCCTGCCGGATCACGCGCTCGCCGGACGGGAAGAACTGCTCCTCGAACGCGTGGGCCACGCCCTCGAGCTCCGGGCGCGAGAGGTCGGCGAACAGCGCCATGCCGGCGAGCGCGTCGACGATCTCCTCCGGGCTCGCCATCGGCCGGCTGCCTCCCCTCTCGATCCCTGCCCCCTCGTTCCCTGCCCGGCCATTGTGCATATGCGGACCCGCGTTGACGCGGCGTGCCCGGCGCGCGACGATGGCCGGCGAGGACAGGAGGGCCAATGACGCTGACCGGCGATCGACGGACGGAGCTCCTCGCCGGCTGCCCGCTGTTCCGCGGCGTCGGCCAGGACGAGCTGGCCGCGCTCGCCGGTGTCGCAACCGAGGTCGAATACGCGGCCGGCCGGCCGATCGTCCACCAGGGCGAGATCGGCACCGGGTTCTTCGTCATCGTCGAGGGCCAGGCGCGGGTCGTGCGCGACGCGAAGACCCTGGCGACGCTCGGGCCCGGCGACTTCTTCGGTGAGCTGTCGGTGCTCGACGGCGGACCACGCATTGCCCAGGTCGTTGCGGAGACGCCGACGCGCTGTCTCGCCCTCGCGTCGTGGGACTTCGAGCAGGTCCTCGTGGCCAACCCGTCGCTCGCCCTCGCGATCCTGCGCGGCCTCGCCTCCCGCCTGCGCGCCGTCAGCGTCGAACCCCGCCAGTAACTCCCGGACCGAGGCGCAATGGGGTTCGCCGAACGTCTGCCGACCGGGACCGTCACGTTCCTCTTCAGCGACATCGAGGGTTCGACCCGGCTGACGGCCGATCTCGGGCCGGAGCGCTACGGCGCGCTGCTCGAGCGCCACCGCCAGCTGCTGCGAGAGGGCTTCGCCCGCAACGGCGGGCGCGAGGTCGGGACCGAGGGCGATTCATTCTTCGTCGTCTTCGACACGCCCGCCGGGGCGCTCGCCGCGGCGGCGGAGGCCCAACGCGCGCTCTCCGGCACCGACTGGCCGGACGACGCACCGATCCGCGTCAGGATGGGCGTCCACACCGGCGAGGGCCACGTCGTCGACGGCACGTACGTCGGCGCGGACGTCAACCGGGCGGCCCGGATCGCGGCCGCCGGCCACGGCGGTCAGATCCTGGTGTCGGAGACGACCGCGAGCCTCGGCGGCGACCGGCTCCCGCCGGGGACGCGGCTCCGGGCCCTCGGCCGGCACCGGCTCAAGGACCTGCGCCCCGAGGCGATCTCCCAGCTCGACCTCGACGGTCTCGCCTGCGACTTCCCGCCGATCCGCTCGCTCGACGAGCGGCCGAACAACCTGCCGACGCAGCTCACGTCGTTCATCGGCCGCGAACGCGAGGTGGCGGCGGTCGTGGCGCTGCTCGAAACGGCGCGGCTCGTGACGCTGACCGGGCCGGGCGGCACCGGCAAGACCCGGCTGAGCCTCCAGGTCGCCGCGGAAACCGCGGAGCGATTCGCCGACGGCACGACGTTCGTCGCCCTCGCGTCGATCGACGACCCGGGGCTCGTCGCCTCGGCAATCGCGACGACGCTGGCGCTGCCCGACGTCGGCGGGCGCTCGTCGCGCGACCGGCTCGTCGAGCACCTCCGGGAGCGCGAGGCGCTGCTCGTGCTGGACAACTTCGAGCAGATCGTCGCCGCCGCGCCGCTCCTCGCCGACCTTCTCCGCGAGGCGCCGCGGCTGCGGTTGCTCGTCTCGAGCCGGATCGTGCTGCGTATCTCGGCCGAGCAGGAGTACCCGGTGCCGCCGCTGCCGCTGCCCGCGGCGCGGGCGGCCGTCGACGTGCTCGCGGAGAACGAATCGGTGCGGCTGTTCGTCGACCGGGCGCGGGCCGTCCGCGCCGACTTCGCCCTCGACGCGTCGAACGCCCCGGCCGTGGCGGAGATCGTGTCGCGCCTCGACGGGTTGCCGCTGGCGATCGAGCTGGCGGCCGCGCGCAGCCGCCTCCTGCCCCCGGCGGCGATGCTCGCCCGACTCGAGAACCGCCTTGACCTCCTCGAGGGCGGGATGCGTGACCTGCCGGAGCGCCAGCGGACCCTGCGCGGTGCGATCGCCTGGAGCCACGACCTGCTCGAGCCGGCGGAGCGCCGCCTCTTCGCCCGCTTCGCGGTCTTCGTCGGCGGCGCGGAGCTCGCGGAGGCGGAGTTCGTCTGCGGGCCCGCCGGGGACCTCGGACGCGAGGTCCTCGAGGGGCTGGAGGCCCTCGTCGAGCACAGCCTCATTCGCCAGGTCGAACGCGCCGGCGAGCCGCGGTTCTTCATGCTCGCGACGATTCGCGAGTACGCGCTCGAGCAGCTCGCGGCGACCGAGGAGCGCGACGAGGTCCGCCGCCGGCACGCCATCGCGTATCTCGCCCTGGCCGAACGCGCCGCACCGTTCCTCACGACGAAGGACCAGCGGACGTGGCTCGATCGGCTGGCGCGCGACCACGACAACCTGCGTGCTGTGCACGCGTGGGCGATCGAGACCGGCGACGCCGGCACCGCGCTACGCCTGGTGCGCGCCCTGTGGCGGTTCTGGCAGATTCGCGGTCATCTCATCGAAGGCCGCGAGCGAGCGGATGCCGCGCTCGCCATGACGGGTGCGGCCGATGCGGGCGAGGCGTACCTCGCCGCGCTCGAGGCGGCGGGCGGCCTCGATTACTGGCTGGCGGACTTCGCCCGGGCCACCGAGCGATACGAGGCGCTCGTTCGGATCCGGCGCGCGCAGGGCGAGGCCCGCGCCATCGCGGAGGCGCTCTACAACTTCACGTTCACCGCGCTCTTCGGGACCATCGACCATGCCCGCGCGCGGGAGCTCGCGGAGGAGGCGCTCGGGCTGTTCCACGATGCGGGCGACAGGGCCGGCGTCGCGAAGGCGCTGTGGGTGCTGGGCCTCATCGCCCGCGACCAGGACGACGTCGCGACCGGACGCGCCCGCTGCCAGGAGGCGATCGCGATCCTGCGCAACCTCGACGACGTGTTCCTCCTCGCGTGGGCGCTGTACACCCTCGGCCAGATCGAGGCGCGGGCCGGGAACCTCGACCTCTGCGCCACCCTGCTCGGCGAGGCGCTCGACCTCTTCGCGACCGCCGAAGACCAGTCGGGCTTCGTCCTCGTCCTCGACGGGCTCGCGATCCTCGCGCTCCTCCTTGGCGATCGACAACGGGCAGCTCGCCTGGCCGGCGCCGTCGCGACGCTCGAAGCCACGACCGGTACCGGCCTGAACCCGGCGAACCGGACGGTGCTGCACGTCGACCCGTCGTCGCTCCGGGACGAAGCCGATACGGCGGCGGCATGGGCCGAGGGGCGGGCCATGTCGAGCGCCGATGCCGTTGCCTATGCGCGCCTTGGGCCGGCGGCCCGGCCGACCCAGGCGGCGACACGCGGCTGAACGCCGCGCCGGGGCTGGCCGGACGCGCAATCGGGTGACGAGGCGCATGATTGCCGGCGATGCGGTCGTATCGGCTGTTCCGAATCGCCGGGGTCGACGTCGGCGTCCACCCGAGCTGGCTCGTCGTCTTCGGCCTGGTGACCTGGTCGCTCGCGACCCAGTACTACCCGGATCCGCGTGTCCTGACTGACCGCGATCCGACGCTCCACTGGGTGCTGGGCGCGATCTCGGCTGTGCTGCTCTTCGCGGCGGTCCTCGTCCACGAGCTCGCCCATTCGCTCGTCGCGCGAGCGCAGGGCCTCGACGCGCGCTCGATCACGCTGTTCATCTTCGGCGGCGTCTCCAACCTCGGCGGTGAATCGCCGCGCCCGCGGGTCGAGTTCCTCACGGCGATCGTCGGTCCGCTGTCGAGCTTCCTCCTCGGCGGCCTCGCCTTCCTCGGGGCCGTGGCGGCACCGCGGGGCTCGGCGCCGGAGGCCGTCCTCTCCTATCTCGCGACGATCAACGTCCTGCTCGGGGCGTTCAACCTCATCCCGGGCTTCCCGCTCGACGGCGGTCGCGTCCTGCGCTCGATCGTCTGGCAGGCGACCGGCAGCCTGCGGCGCTCGACCGAGGTGGCCGCGACGGCCGGCACGCTCGTCGCGTACGGGTTCTTCATCTGGGGCTTCGTCCGCGTCATGGACGGCGACCTGCTCGGCGGACTCTGGATCGCCGCGATCGGCTGGTTCCTCCAGTCGGCGGCCGGCGCGAGCGTGCAGCAGGTCCGGATCGACGAGGCGCTTCGCGGGACGCGCGTCGGCGACATCCTCCGCCGGGACGAGACCACCGTCAGCCCGACGACCACCGTGGCCGAGCTCATCGAGCAGCACTTCCTCCCTCGCAACCGTCGCGCGATCCCGGTCGCCGAGGACGGTCGGCTCGTCGGGATCGCCACCCTCGGCGACATCAAGGACGTGCCGCCCGAGCGGCGCGCCACGACGACGGTCGCGTCCGAGATGGGCGGCCGGGACGGCCTCGTGACGATCGGGCCGTTGGCGTCGCTGTCGCAGGCGCTCGAGGCGCTCGGCCGGGGCGATTACGAGCAGGTGCCGGTCGTCGACGGCGGTCGCTACTTGGGGATGCTGTCGCGGGGCGACGTGCTCCGCCAGTTCCAGCTCCGGGCCGAGCTCGGCCTGGGTGCCGAGAGTGGGTCCGGCGACGGGACCGCCCGAACGGCCGCACCGACGGGGTCGTAGCGCACGATTGTTCGCCCCCGCGCTCCGCGGCACAGTGCCGCTCCGCGGCACCGCCACGCTCCGCGGCACCGCCACGCTGCGCGGCACCGCCACGGCCTCCGCGGCACAGCCACGGCCTCCGCGGCACCGCCACGCTCCGCGGCAGCCGCCACGCTCCGCGGCACCGCCACGGCCTCCGCCGCACCGCCACGGCCTCCGCGGCACCGCCACGGCCTCCGCGGCACCGCCACGCCCTCCGTTTGCTCGCAACTTTCCACTGTGGGTGAACGGATTCCGTCGTCCGCAGGCTCCGGACCGGAGCCAGGCCGGCTGGAAGGCTCGGGCGAACGTCTTCGTATGCCCTCTGGGGACATAGTCGCGTTTCTGCGACCTTCGAGAGCGGGCTTCGGACCGGCAAAACGAGTCCCGGACGGTCGCCGACGGCCGGAAAGTCGCCAATCTGTTCACTGTGAGTGGAAAGCTGCGGCCCAGGGCCGGAGGCCGGCCGCGGATGCGCCGCGGATCGGCCGCGGATGCGCCGCGGAACGCCGCGGATCGGCCGCCGATGCCGGCGGGGATCGCCGCGGGGTCCGCCGCGGAGCCCATCGGCCGCGAATCCGCCATGGAACGCCGCGGATCGGCCGCCGGTGCCCGCGGGGATCGCCGCGGGGCCCGCCGCGGGGCCCGCCGCGGGGCCCGCCGCGGGGCCCGCCGGCCGCGGAACCGCCTCGGTGAGGTCGTCCGCGGCGTATTCTTCTGGCCGATGACCGAGAGCGCGCGGCCGAGCCCGCCGAACCCTGCGCCGGCCGCCCCGCGCGAGAAGACCGCCATCCCCCGGAACCCCGGCCGGCGCGACCTCGGTCTCAAGGCGACGCTGCTGTTCCCCAATCGCGACGTCGTCGAGCGGTATTACGTGCCGCTGATCTACACGGCGTGCCGGACCTGCTACTCGGAGCTCGAGCCCGAGGAGATCTTCCGCAAGGCGCTCGGCGGGCAGATCGACCAGCAGAAGATGCAGAAGCTCATCTCCGGGGTCATCGAATCGGGCCACGGCTCGACGATCGAGCACGTGGTCTTCACGTTCGGCATCAGCGGCGTGTCGCGCACCCTCTCGCACCAGCTCGTCCGCCACCGCGCGGGTGTCGCGTTCGACCAGCAGAGCCAGCGCTACGTGAAGTTCAAGGGCGCCGCGACGATGCTGCCGGCGACCATCGAGGACGGCGATCCGGAGCTGCGGAAGCGCTACGAGGAGCAGGTCGACGGCGCGCTGGGGCTGTACGGCGAGATGCTCGCCGCGGGCGTCCCCGGCGAGGACGCCCGGTTCGTGTTCCCCAACGCCACGCGGACGAACCTCGTGATGACCGCGAACCTGCGCGCGCTCATCCACATGTCGGGCCTGCGGCTCTGCACGATGGCGCAATGGGAGATCCGGCGACTCTTCCAGCTCATCCGCCACGAGATCTTCACCGTCTCCCCGTTCCTCGGCTCGTTCCTCGCCCCGAAGTGCGTGCCGCTCGGCTATTGCGACGAGATGGGCAACCGCGACGAGCACTGCCCCATCCGCCCCCACAAGGACAACGTCCTGGGGGCGTGGGCGGAGAAGGCCCGTGCGGCAAAGGCCGCCGGCCGGGAGCTGCCGGTCACCTGACCGGCGCCGAGAGGACCTCGTGCTGTCGACGTGGCCGCCCCAGGGCTACGAATCCGCCGCGTTCGAGTACGGCGGGATCCGCCACGACGTGTTCCGCCGCGAGCCGGCCGGGCCGCCCGTCCTCGTCCTCCACGAGCTGACCGGGCTCAACGACGCGACGCTGCGCGTGGCCGAGCGGATCGGCGCCCACGGCGACCTGACCCCGGTGCTGCCGGTGCTCGTCGGCCGGCCGGGCCAGGACTCGTGGGTCGGGAACTGGCTGCCGGTGACGCTCGGCTGGCAGTTCGCCAGCTTCACGCCCGGCCAGACGAGCCCGATCGTCGGCTGGCTGCGGGCGCTCGCGGCGCGCGAGAGCGCGCGCGTCGGCGGGCTGCCGGTCGGCGTCGTGGGGATGTGCCTGTCGGGCAGCCTCGCGCTCTCCCTCGGGGTCGATCCACTCGTCGGCGTCGCGGTCGCCGGGCATCCGTCGCTGCCGCTGACCTGGCGGGGCTGGCCGCCGGGGCGGGCCCGCGACCTGGGCCTCTCGCCCGGGGATCTCGACGCCGTCCGTGGGCGCGCCACGCGCGGCGAACTCGTCGTCCGGGCCGTCCGCTACGTCGAGGACACGATCTCGCCCGCGGCGCGGCTCGGCCGGCTCGCCCACGAGCTCGGCCCGGGGGTCGTCATGACGCCCGTGCTCGGCCGTCGGCACTCCGTGCTGACCGACGGTGCGACCGATCGCCTCGCCCATCCCGACGCGGCTCGCGCCCTCAACGAGGTGGTCCGCCTGCTTCGCGAGCGGCTCGCCGGCTCGGTCGAGGAGTCGCTCAGCGCAGGTCCGCGACGAAGCGTCGGATGACGCGCGCGAGCCGAGGGCCCGCCTCGGCGCCGGCGGCGAGCACCTCCTCGTGGCTGAGCGGCTGGCCCGTGTAGCCGGCGCCGGCGTTCGTCACGAGCGACACGCCGCAGACCTCGAGCCCGGCCCACCGGGCGGCGATGCATTCGAGGACCGTCGACATCCCGACGGCGTCCGCGCCGAGCGCCCGGAGCATCCGCACCTCGGCCGGCGTCTCGTACTGCGGGCCGAGCAGGCCCGCGTAGACGCCCTCGACCAGCGCGACGCCCTCTGCCCGACCGGCGGCGTGGAGCGCGTCTCGGAGCGCCGGATGCCAGGCGTCGACGAGGTCCGGGAAACGCGGCCCGAGCTCATCCGCGTTCGGCCCGAGGAGCGGCGTGCGACCGGTGAGGTTGAGATGGTCGGCGATGACCATGAGCGTGCCGGGCCCGTAGCCGGGGTTGATCCCGCCGGCCGCGTTCGTCAGGACGACCCGTCGAGCGCCGAGGCGCCCGAAGAGGAGCGCCGGCTGGACGACGAGCCCGGGGTCGTGCCCTTCGTACAGGTGGAAGCGGCCCTGGAGCATGACGACCGGCCGGCCGGCGAGCCGGCCGAGGAGGAGCCGGCCGGCGTGGCCGGGCGCCGTCGCCGCGGGCCATCCCGGCAGGCTGTCGAACGGGATCGCGACGGCGGCCTCCAGATCGTCGGCGAGGCCGCCAAGACCGGAGCCGAGGACGATCCCGACGTCCGGGACGAGGTCGGTCCGAGTCCGGACGGCCGCCTCGAGGGCGGCCAGTCGCGCTGGCTGATCGGCCGGGGGGATCGCCTCGCCGCGCGTCGTCACGCGGACGCGGGCCTCCAGGATCGCGTCCAGGGGGTAGACGGCCGGGGCCCGCTGCTTCGACCGCCCGACGGAAGTACCGACACCGGGATGCCGGTCACATCCCGTCGGGCGATCGCCCGCAGGCGGCCGGGGAAGGCCGCCGAAACCGGGCAATGAAGCGCCCGAAGCGACCGATCCGGACGGAGGAACATTGATGTGATCTCAGTTGCCTCTGTCGTTGACGGCCCCTCCGGGCGAGGCCTACGGTACGAGCGGCCGTCGCAGGCAGTCAACGCGGTTATCCACCAGCTGTCGGCGGCAGCCTCCGCGCCTGTCCACGAGATATCGGCAGGTGTGGACAGGAGGTGGAAAAGCCCGCCGCGCGTCATCGGCGGTCAGCCGCCGATCGCGAACATCTCGACCTTCGGGCGGTCGACGGTCGCCTCCGTGCGGAGGTCCGAGTAGCGGTCGTCCCGCATGCGCCAGTGCCCGGCGATGACCGCGTCGAGCTCCTCGTC
Organism: Candidatus Limnocylindrales bacterium; assembly: GCA_036556145.1. GTDB lineage: Bacteria > Chloroflexota > Limnocylindria > Limnocylindrales > CSP1-4 > JACDAV01. The sequence goes on from DATBKB010000051.1 coordinate 31,140, forward strand.
GTCCGCCCCCCCGCGCAGCACGGCCCGCAGGTCGTGGCCGTCGACCGCGAAGAGGCACGTGTAGAGGCGACCCTCGGCGGAGATCCGGGCCCGCGTGCAATCACCGCAGAACGGCTGGCTCACGGACGCGATGACGCCGATCTCGCCGCTGCCGTCGCGGTAGCGCCAGCGGTTGGCGACCTCGCCGCGGTACGCCGGCGGGATCGGCTCCAGCGGCAGCTCAGCGTCGATGGCGGCCACGATCTCGTCCGCGGCCACCACCTCGTCGAGGCGCCAGCCGTTCGAGTGACCGACGTCCATGTACTCGATGAAGCGCAGGACGTGGCCCTCGTCGCGGGCCCAGCGGGCCATCGGCAGGACGCTCGTCTCGTTGATCCCGCGGCGGACGACCATGTTGACCTTGATCGGCCCGAAGCCCGCCTCGCGGGCGGCCGAGATCCCGTCGAGGACCCGCTCGACCGGGAATTCGATCCCGTTCATCGCCCCGAACACCGCGTCGTCGAGTGAATCGAGGCTGACGGTGACGCGATCGAGGCCGGCCTCGCGGAGCCGCGCGGCATGCTGCCGGAGCGCCGAGCCGTTCGTCGTGAGCGTCAGGTCGATGCGGCCGCCACCGGGCGTATGGATCGCGGCCAGCCGGCCGACGAGCTTGTCGAGGTCGCGGCGGACGAGCGGCTCGCCGCCCGTCAGCCGGAGCTTCTCGACGCCCAGCCGTACGAACGATCGCGCCAGCCGCTCGATCTCCTCGAACGTCAGCACGAGCTCCTTCGGCAGGAACGCGAAGTCCTTGCCGAACACCTCGCGCGGCATGCAGTACGTGCAGCGGAAGTTGCAGCGGTCGGTGACCGAGATCCGGAGGTCGTGGAGCGGCCGGCCGAGGGTGTCGAGCGGCCGGCCGCCCGACTCCGCGGCCGGCACGGACCGGCCGCGCCGGCGCTGAGCGACCGCCGCGGCGGGGATGAACGCCCGGTTCATAGGCCAATCGTACCGCCCGCCCTCCGGAGGCCCCGCTCGCGCCCTCGGGGCCGTCCTCGTGCGTCGCCGAGCGCGGCCCGTGCGGCGCGGTTGGCGGCTGCCTGCGGAGCCGAGCGCGGTCCGACGGTGCCCCGAGGCCCCTCGGGAACAGTCCCCTCCGCTCCGGTACCACCGTTTCCGGGCCCGTGGTACCTCTAGCGGACTCCACCGGACCATCCACGGTGTCAGCATCTGGGCAAGCCCTGGACCCCCGGCATGTCCACGTCGAGAGGACGACACCAACTGGATGGCGAATACCGACGCCCGAACCGGCTTCCGGCTCCCGTGGAGCTCGGACCAGCGACCGTCCACCAACGGCGCAACCGACGGACGAGGATCCGGAACCGAATCGACCGCCACGAGCGGTGACTGGGCGGGCGGCTTGCCAGCCGGCCGAGCGGCGCCCGAAGGGAACGACACAATGCCCGAAGCGAAGCCTGGAGCGACCGCGACGACCGATGAGGCCGATGCCTCCGGTTCCGGGCGCCGGCAGAACAAGTTCCTCGCCGACCTGACGAAGGCGATGCAGGTCGCCGCCGAGGCGGCCCGCGAGGAGACGATGAGCCGCCTCCAGGCGGAGGCCAAGACGTCGGTCGAGCAGATCCACGAGAAGTCGGCCAATGAGGCTGCCGCGCTGCGGCGCCAGGCCGACGACGACGTCGCCGCGATCCGCGAGTGGTCGAAGGCCGAGGTCGCCCGCATCCGCGAGGAGACCGACGTCCGGATCGCCGAGCGCAAGACCCGCCTCGAGCAGGAGATCGAGCAGCACGCCGGTCAGATCGAGCGCCGGATCGAGAAGGTCCAGAGCCGCGTCGCCGGCTTCGAGGCCGAGATGGCGAGCTTCTTCGAGCGCCTCCTGGCGGAGCAGGATCCGACCCGCTTCGCGGCGATGGCCGAGAACCTGCCCGAGCCGCCGCCGTTCGACGGCGACGACTTCTCGCCGGCGACGCCGCCTGCGGCCGTCGCACCGGCCGGATCGCGGGTGGTCCTCGACGACGGCCCGGTCAGCCGGATCCGCCAGGCCGGGCAGGACGCCGAGAGCGCGATGGCCGCGATCCAGGCGGCCGCCGAGGCCGCGAGCGGCGACGAGACCTTCGTTCAGCCGGACGTCGCCCCGGCGGTGAGCGAGCCGCCGGCCGAGGTCGATCCGCGGCTCTCGATCCTCGCCCAGAGCAACGATCTCGCCGCCGCCGAGGCCGAGGCGATGGCCGCCGCCGGCCGCAGCGACCCCAGCGAGGAGATCCCGACGATCGCGGACGACGCCCTCGCCGCGCGGCTCGCCGGCCTCGTGCCGGGCGCCGCCGAGCCTGCCGCGCCGATGGGCGAGCAGACCTCGACCCAGGTCGTCGTGACCGGCCTCGTGTCGGTCGCGAGCATCGCCAGCTTCAAGCGCCATCTCGGGCGCGTTTCAGGCGTCCAGTCGGTCGGCGTCTCGTCCGGCCCCGAGGGCGAGTTCGTCTTCGCCGTCCATCACGGTCCCGAGGTCGCCCTGCGCGACGCGATCCCGTCCCTGCCCGGCTTCCGGGCGCGCGTGACGGGCGGGTCCGGCTCGACCGTCGAGGTCGCCGCACGCGATCCTGAGTCCCAGGGCTGACCGGCTGACGGGCCGCTAGACCGACCACCGAGGAGACGAGCCGAACGTGGGCCGCCAGGCCGTCGTCATCGCTCTGCCGGCGGATGAGCGCGCGCCCGTCGCCAGCCAGCTCCGGGAGGCGGGCTTCGACCCGATCCCGATCGGGCGCCCCGACGAGCTCGAGGCGCTGTTCACGAGCCGGCGCGACATCGCGGTCGCGATCCTCGACGGGGAGACCGACCTCGACACCTCGCTCGAGTACTACGCGCTCCTCCACGACGAGGGCCGGGACATCCCGGCCCTCATGGTCGTTTCGCAGCGAGCCCTCGAGCGGTTCGCGGCGGGGACCAGCCGAGCCGGCATCAACGACGAGTACTTCACCCGGCCCTATTCGATCGAATCCCTGCGCTGGCGCGTCGAGGCGATGTGCATCCGCTCGCAGACCGTCGACGATGGCAGCGGGCCGATCATCCAGACGGGCGCTCTCGACGGCGACTGGTCGCGCCGCGCGACCGTCATCGCGGTCTTCAACCCGAAGGGCGGCGTCGGCAAGACGACGATCGCGACGAACGTCGCGGCGGCCCTCCAGATCATGAAGCGCCAGCGCGTGCTCCTCATCGACGCCGACACGGTGACGGGCCACGTCACGACGTCGCTCGGCATGGACCACGTCCGGACGGTCGTCGACAGCTGGCGCGACCAGTCCGAAGGCGGGCCGGCGGAGAACTTCATGGAGCTCGCCGCGGCCCATCCCTCCGGCATGCGGGTCATCTCGCTGACCTCGAGCCCGCTGGCGATCGACATCCTCGATCCGGAGCGCGTCGGCGACTCGGTCACCGCCGCGCGGCGCGGCTTCGACTTCCTCGTCGTCGACCTCCACCCCTCCTACAGCGAGCTCAACCAGGCGGTCTTCGAGCGCGCCGACCGGATCCTCGTGCCCGTCACGCCGGACGTCCCCGCCCTGCGCGCCGCCGTCCAGCTGCGCGACGTGGCCACGGAGCTGGGTTTGCACGATCGGCTGGCGATGGTCGTCAACCGCGCCAACAGCGGCGTCTCCGTCGCCGACATGGAGCGCACCGTCGGCATGCCGGCGCTCGCGCTCATCCGCTCGGGCGGGCTCCTGTTCGTCCGCGCCGCGAACGAGGGTCGCACGGTCATCGAGATGTTCCCGCGCGAGAAGATCTCCGAGGACTTCGACGTCCTCGCCGACCGGCTGATGGGGACTCCGAAGTCGAACCCGACGACGAAGCCGGCCTTCCGGCTCTTCAACCGCCAGAAGGAAGCGATTCGGGTCTAGCCGACCGACGCTCTGCGCGCGCCGCCGCGCCGGTCGGGCTCGCCGGTCCTCCAGCCGGCTCCGTATGCAGAGAAGGCTTATCAGGCAGGGTTCCGCCCCGGGACCGGGCCGGTCGCGCCTCGCTCATGCTCTGAAGGCATCGCCCGGGCGGTAGGCGACCGCTTCGAGGCACTTCCAGGCCTCCGGACCCGGTTTCGAGCACGGATGTGCCGCCCGGTAAGCCTTCTCGGAATACGCGGCGATGGGACTGCCCGGCGACGAGGGCCCTGGCTGAGCCCTAGCGGGACTTGTCCTGCCAGCTCGTTCCACCAAGCGGCGCGCCGGGCAGCGGCTGCACCCGCTCGCCGGTCCGCTTGTCGACGAGCTCGACCGCTCGCAGGTAGAAGCGGTTCACGAGGATCGCGTCGACGTCTTCCTCGTTCAGGCGCTTGTCGCCGAGCCACGCCACGGCGCCGACTGCCGGAACGAACATCTCCGTCCCACGCTCGAGCAGCCGACGCGGCTCGGCGCCCGGGAGCATGTAGACCGTGCCGACGACGCGGAACGGGGGCGCCTCGAGGCCGACGTCGTACGGCACCTTGTGGACCATGAACCCGGCCTTCTCCGCCTCGGACATCGGCGGGCTCGAGGACGAGCCGGCAAACACGAGGATGAGGTCGTACGGGTCGACGCTCTTCAGCCCGGGCACCGATGCGAACTTGCCCGAGCCGTCGATCGGGGCCCATGAGACGTCCGAGATCGGCACCGCCGCGCGCTTGTTGAGGACGTCCGACAGGCGGCCCTCGATGTGCATCTGGCCGACGAGGCGCCATTCCTCGGTCAGGCCGTCGAAGCGGATCGTGGCGCTCGGCCGGGCTGGTCCGGCCGGCTCCGTCGCCGCGGCCTTCGGGGCCTCTTCGGGTTTCTTCCGGCGGAGGAAGTCGAACGGCACGCGACGCCCGCCTAGTCCTCGCCCTTGCCCGTGTTCGCCCGGATCGCCTCGACGACCGTCGCGTCGGCGAGCGTCGTCGTGTCGCCGAGCGCGCGGCCCTGGGCGATGTCGCGGAGCAGCCGGCGCATGATCTTGCCGGATCTCGTCTTCGGCAGGTCGGGCGTGAACATCAGCGTCTTCGGCTTGGCGATCGGGCTGATCTTCGTCGCCACGTGGTCGCGGAGGGCCTTGCCGAGCGCCTCGGTTGGCTCGTGGCCGCGGCGGAGGATGACGAAGGCGTTGATCGCCTCGCCCGTCACCGGGTCGGGCCCGCCGACGACGGCCGCCTCGGCGACCGCCGGGTGTGAGACCAGGGCGCTCTCGATCTCGGTGGTCGAGAGCCGGTGCCCCGAGACGTTCATCACGTCGTCGACCCGGCCGAGCAGCCAGAAGTAGCCCTCGGCGTCGCGCTTCGCGCCGTCGCCGGCGAAGTACATCCCGGGAAAACGGCTCCAGTACGTCTGCTTGTAGCGCTCCGGATCGCCGTAGATGCCGCGGAGCATCGCCGGCCACGGCCGCTTGAGGACCAGGTACCCACCCCCGCCGAGCGGCACCGACCGGCCGTCGCTGTCGACGACATCCGCCTCGACGCCCGGGAAGGGGAACGTCGCGCTGCCGGGTTTCGTCGTCGTCACCCCGGGCAGCGGCGTGATGAGGATCATGCCCGTCTCGGTCTGCCACCACGTGTCGACGATCGGCGCCTTCCCGCCGCCGACGTGCTCGTGGTACCAGAGCCAGGCCTCGGGGTTGATCGGCTCGCCGACCGAGCCGAGGACCCGCAGCGACGACAGATCGTGCTTGCGAGGGAACTCCTCGCCCTGCTTCATGAAGGCCCGGATCGCGGTTGGCGCGCAGTAGAGGATGCTGACCTTGTAGTCCTCGACGATCTGCCACCAGCGGTCCCACGCCGGCGTGTCGGGCGTGCCCTCGTACATCACGCTCGTCGCGGCGTTGGCGAGCGGGCCGTAGACGATGTAGCTGTGGCCGGTGACCCAGCCGACGTCGGCGGCGCACCAGTACACGTCGTCGGGCTTGAGGTCGAAGATCATCTCGTGGGTGTAGCTCGTGCCGAGCAGATACCCCGCGGTCGTATGGAAGATGCCCTTCGGCTTGGCCGTCGAGCCCGACGTGTACAGCAGGTAGAGCATGTGCTCGCTGTCGACCGGCACCGGAGCGCAGTCGGGCGCCTGACGGTCGACGACGTCGTGCCACCAGTGGTCGCGGCCCGCGGTCATCGTCACGTTCGTCGCCTTGTCGCCGAGGCGGCGGACGACGAGGACCTTCTCCACCGTTGGCGCGTCGGCGAGGGCCGTGTCGACGGCCGGCTTGAGCTCGGCGGGCTTGCCGCGGCGCCAGCCGCCGTCGGCGGTGATCACGAGCTTGGCCTGGGCGTCGTTGATGCGGCCGGACAGCGCCTCCGACGAGAAGCCGCCGAACACCACCGTGTGCGGCGCGCCGATGCGGGCGCAGGCGAGCATCGCGATCGGCAGCTCCGGGATCATCGGCATGTAGATCGCGACGCGATCACCCTTCCGGATGCCGAGCTCCTTCAGTGCGTTGGCCGCCTTCGCGACCTCGCGCTGGAGGTCGGCGTAGGTGATCGTCCGCGTGTCACCGGGCTCACCGATCCAGTGGTACGCGACCTTCGCCCCGAGGCCGCGCTCGACATGGCGGTCGACGCAGTTGTAGGCGACGTTCAGCTGACCGCCGACGAACCACTTCGCGTTCGGCAGGTCCCACTCGAGGGTCTTGTCGAACGGCTTCGACCAGCTCAGCCGCTCGCGGGCGAGCTTCGCCCAGAAGCCCTCGAAGTCGCGCTCGGCCTCGTCGTACAGCGAGGCCTTCGCGTTGGCCTTGGCGGCGAAGGTCGGGTCCGGCGGGAAGGTCCGGCCCTCGGCCAGGAGGTTCTCGATCTCGGGGCGCTGGGTCTCGGACCGCTTCGTGTCGGCCCGCTGGTCGACGCTCACGAGGCACCTCCTCCCGGCTGCCGTGAATGGCTCCCTGCGCGTCCGGCCATTCTACGCATCGTTCGAGCTCGGCTCGGATGGCGCGGGCGAATTCGTGTGTCTCTCATCGGCGGTCGCTACTCGCCATCCGTGCCGGGCGCGGGACCCGCCTCGGTGACGACCTCCGGCGGGCGCGGGCCCGGGCCGTCGGGGTCGCGGGCGAGGACGACGCGCTGCGGCCGCGGAATCTCGATGCCGTGCTCGTTGAACGCCGCGAGCAGGCGCTTGCGGAGCTCGCCACCGGCCGCCCACTGGTCGATCGCTCGGACCGTGCCGAGGATCTTCAGCGTGATCCCGTACTCCCCCAGCGCCTCGACCCGCTCGACCCGCGGCGCCTCGAGGATCCGGCCGCTCCACGCCGCGTCCTCGGCCATCGACCGGCCGACCCCGTCGACGACCTCGATCGCGCGGTCGACGTTCGTCCCATACGACACCGTGACGTCCTGGTTGATCCGCGCCCAGGTCCGCGTTCGGTTCGAGGCGACCTTGATCTCGCCGTTGGGGACCGTGTGGACCACGCCGTCGAGGTCGCGCAGCGTCGTCCGACGCAGCGACAGGTCCTCGACCGTGCCGGTGACCCCGGCGACGGTGATGACGTCGCCGAGCGAGAACTGGTTCTCGAGCAGGATGAGCGCCCCGTTGAAGTAGTCGCGGACCAGGCTCTGGGCGCCAAAGCCCACGGCGATGCCGACCACGCCGAGTCCTGCGATCGCCGGCCCGATGTCGAGCCCGAGCTTGTCGAGGATCATGAGCGCCGCGATCACGACGATGAAGCCCTGGAGGACGCGCGAGCCGAGCGCCTCGATCGTCTCCCTGCGCTTGCGCGTTTCCAGCGCCGACAGCTCCCCGGCCGGTCCTTCCCGAACCTCGCGCGAAAGGATCGCCCGCACAACGGCGCGCACGAGCAGCTGCGCGCCGCGCGACGCGAGCACGGCGAGGACGACGACGAGGAGGATCGGGATCCAGGTCTCCCGAACCTCCGGCGGCCAGGTCTCGAAGAGCGGCACCGGCCTAGCCTAGCGGCCGGGACGATGCCTCCGCGAGGCGGATGTCGGCCGCGATCGCGTCAGACCGAGGCGACCGTCGCGACGCGCGGGCCGGCGCCGTTGGCGGCGCCGTGCGAGGCGCCGTCGGTGTCGGTCCCGTTCGCGTGGTGCGCGCCGTTGCCATTCGCGACGCTCGCCGCGGCCGCCGAGCCGAGGCCATGGCCGTTCGGGGCCGGCCGCGTCCCCGCCCCGCCGATGCGGATGGAGATCGCCGCCGCCGCCTCGCGAGCCTGCGCGCCGAGCTCCGGGATCCGTCGCGGGGTCAGCCGGAACGCCGGTCCCCAGATGTCGACGGCGGCGATGACGGTCCCGCGCGCATCGAGCACCGGTGCGGCGACGGCGTTGAGGCCGACCTCGTACTCGCCGAGCGCGGTCGCGTAGCCCCGACGCCGGATCCGGGCCAGCTCCTCGAGGAGTGGCTCGAGCTCGACGATCGTCCGATCGGTGTACGAGGCGAGGCCCCGCCGCACGATGCGCAGCACCTCGCGCTCGGCGAGCGCGGCGAGGAGCACCTTGCCGGAGGCGACGCAGTGGAGCGGCACGGCGCGCCCCGTCCAGTCGCCGACCGCGATGAGGTTCGGCCCGTCGGCCTGGGCGACCGTGAGCAGCTGGTCGCCGTCGACGACGCCCAGCCCGGTGGTCTCGTGCGTCAGCCGTGCCAGTCGTTCCAGCTCCGGCATCGCGATGCCGCGCAGGTCGAGGGTCCGCTCGGCCCGCTCGGCCAGCCGGATGACGACGAGGCCGAGCCGGTACTTGCCCGTCTCGTCGTCCTGCTCGACGAGGCCCCGCTTCTGGAGCGTCGCGAGCAGCCGGGAGGCGGTCGATTTGTGCAGCCCGAGCCGTCGCGCGAGCTCCGTCACCCCCGCTTCACCCTGGCTCTCACCGAGCGCCAGCAGCAACGCTGCGGCCCGGTCGACCGATCGAACGGCGTTCCCGTCGAGGGTCATCGTCTGCCTCCTCCCGTCAGCCCGACGCCCGGTGCCTACCCCTTTCGCCCGGCGGACCGGGCATCGAGCGTGGCTTCGAGCGCGTCCTTGAACGCCGTCACCACCCGGTCGACGATGTCGCCCCGGGAGTGCGCCTCGCAGATGAACCACGGCTCGCGCGAGTCGGGCTCGGGCATTGCCCCCCGCTCGTGCATCGCCATCGCCACCGCGTCGTACAGATCGTGATCGGTGTCGGCCCACTCGCGGTACTCGGTGACCTCGCGGTCGACGAACATGATCCCGAACATCGAGGGATGGCCCGTGAAGCGCCACGGCAAGCCGCTCGCGTCGAGGACCGTCCGCAGGCCGTCCTGGATGCGCTGGCCCGTGGCGCGGATCGTGTCCAGCGCGGGCGTCTCGTCGATGATCGAGAGCGTCCGCACCGTCGCGGCAGCCGCGACCCGGTTGCCCGCATAGGTCCCGCCGTGGCTGACCTTGTCCGGCAGGAGCTCCATGATCTCGCGCCGGCCACCGAACGCCGCGGCCGGATAGCCGTTACCGATCGCCTTGGCGAACGTCGCGAGGTCCGGCCGAACGCCGAAGAACTCGGACGCGCCGCCCTTCGCCAGCCGGAAGCCGGTCTTGACCTCGTCGAAGATCAGCAGGATGCCGTGCTCCTCGGTCAGGGCCCGGACGGCCCGGTGGAACTCGGGCCGCGGCATGATCGCCTGGGCGTTGCCCATGACCGGCTCGACGATGATCGCGGCGATGTCCTTGCCGTGCTGCTCGAACAGCCGGCGGAGGAACTCGAGGTTGTTGTAGCGGGCCGGAATGATCGTTTCGGCAACGGGCTGGGGAATGCCACGTCCCCAGGCGAGGGCGACGGGGTTCTCGGCGTCGCCGAGCTCGGCCATGTCGTTCGGCGAGACGCTGATCAAGGCGTAGTCGTGGACGCCGTGGTACTGGCCCTCGAACTTCACGATCTTCTCGCGGCCCGTGTAGGCGCGAGCGAGGCGCATCGCATGCATCGTCGCCTCGGTTCCGGAGACGGTCATCCGGGCCATCTCGACCCAGCCCGACAGGCGACAGAGCAGCTCCATCGCGCGGACCTCGTCCTCGCTCGTGAGGCTGAAGCTCACCCCGAGGCGCATCCGCTCGTTGACGTAATCGTCGACGCGCTCGTCGCCGTGGCCGAGGATGACCGGGCCGTAGCCCATCCGCAGGTCGACGTACTCGTTGCCGTCGATGTCCCACACGAGCCCGCCCTTGCCGCGGTCGACGTAGACGGTGTCCTCGCCCCACGCCCTGAAATTCGAATCGGTCCCGCCGGGCAGTGTCCGGCTGGCACGCCGGTACATCTCCAGCTGGCGCGCCCGGCTGCGGCGCGCGCCGATCCGCTGGGCCCGTTCGGTGGCCATGAGCTCCTCCCTCTGACGGATCGCGGCCGGGACGAGGCGGCGCCAAGGCCGTTGCGGACCGCGGAACGACGGGCGCTCATCGTCGCACAGGGCGGGCTGGGCCGTCAACGCGAATATCGCAGCCAGCCACCCGAAATCGTGCGAATCACATAGGCGCTTGCGCGCCAGGAGCGGCGAACCGTGGGCCCGGCGGCGGCCTCCCGGGCGCTGCTAGGATCGATCCGTGGCCCAACGCCAGGCGGCCCGGCCGTCCCACCCACCCGGCACGCCCTACTGGATGACGACCTCGACCGACGTCCCCGCCCCACCGCTCGAGGGGTCGCGAGCGGCGGACGTGGCGATCGTCGGCGGCGGCTTCACCGGCCTCTGGACGGCCCTTGCGCTGACCGACACGGACCCGTCCCTTCGCGTCGCGGTGCTCGAGATGGCGACGGTGGGGTTCGGGGCGACCGGGCGCAACGGCGGCTTCTGCTCGGCGAGCCTGACGCACGGCCTGGCCAACGGGATCGCCCACTTCCCGGACGAGGTCGCGATCCTCCGACGAGAGGGCCTCGACAACCTGCGTGACCTGGTCACGTTCACCCGTCGGCACGGGATCGACTGCGACCTCGAGGAGACCGGCGTCCTCGACGTCGCCGACCAACCCTGGCAGGTCGACGAATACCGCGCCTGGGCGGATGAGGCCGCGACCTACGGCGAGGTCAACGAGTTCCTCGACACGGAGGCGATTCGCGACGAGGTCCACTCCCCGCTCTGGCACGCCGCGCTGTACCGGCGCGGCGAGGACGTGATGCTCGACCCGGTCAAGCTCGTCCGCGGGCTCAAGCGGGTCGCGGACGGTCGCGGCGTGTCGGTGTTCGAGGGCACGCGCGTGACGTCCGTGGAGCGCCGTGCCGGCGGGGTCCGGCTGGCGACCGCCGGCAGGGCGACGCTCGACGCCGGCCACGTCGTCGTCGCGACCTCGGCGTACTCGGGGTGGCTGCGCCGGCTCGGCAGCCTGTTCGTGCCGGTCTACGACTACGCCCTCGTGTCCGACCCGCTGACGCCCGGCCAGCGAGAGGCCGTCGGCTGGCGACGACGCCAGGGCATGTCCGACGGGAACAACCAGTTCCACTACTTCCGGCTGACCGCGGACGACCGCATCCTGTGGGGCGGCTACGACGCGATCTACCACTTCGGCAGCCGTGTCGGGCCGGAGCTCGATGTCCGGCCGGCCACGTTCGCTCGCCTCGAGGGCCAGTTCCGGCGGGCGTTCCCGCAGCTCGGCGACGTCCACTTCCCGTTCCGCTGGGGCGGCGCGATCGACACGACGAGCCGGTTCACCGTGACATTCGGTCAGTCGCTCGGCGGGCGGCTGACGTATGCGCTGGGCTACACCGGCCTCGGCGTCGGCGCGAGCCGCTGGGCGGGTGGCGTCGTCCGCGACTTCATCCTGCGACCCGATGCGGAACGGCTGCGGCTCCGGTTCGTCCGGTCGTCGCCGTTCCCCTTCCCGCCCGAGCCGTTCCGGTACGCGGCGGTGGAGCTCGTCCGGCGCGAGCTCGACCGGGCGGATCGCCACGAGGGCCGGCGCTCGCTGCTGTTGCGGTCCCTCGACGCGCTCGGGATCGGCTACGACAGCTGACAAACGGCGAGGCCCCGGCCGATGGCCGGGGCCCCTGTGTTCGCGGCGTGTGGGCTCAGGCGCCCGGAATGTGCAGGATCACGAGCTGGCCACCTTCGCGCTTGTAGGTGAAGGCCTGGCCCTCCCGACCGGTGCCGTCACTCGGCCCGTCCTTGGCGACCCACAGCGTGTGGGCCTGGACGGTGACGAGGAACGTCCCGGGTCCGAACCAGCGCGAGGCATCGACGATGCCGCTCGCCTCCCACGCGCCGAGGTTGCCCCGGCCGGCGGCGTCGACGTCGGTCGGTCCTTCGTCAGCGGACTGGTCGACCTTCGCGACGACACGCAGCGCGCCCGTTGACAAGCGGTACTGCCAGATCCGGGCCTCGGTCCGGCGCGGGTCGTTGAGCTGGTCGGTGAAGTTGAACTGCTGGCTCGAGCCGGGGTCCTCGGTGAAGTAGAGGCCGTTGACCGTCGACTCGATATTGTCCGGCTGGTGCATCTCCGAGCGGGTCTTGACCTCGTTGTCGTCGCCCTCGATGAGGATCGACATCGACGTCACCAGGGTCGGATTCGTCTTGCTGAGGACCATCTTCCAGATGCGGCCGTTCGTCGACTTGCCGTCGGCGACGGCTCCGGCGCTGCCGCGGCCCGAGTCGACGAGGTAGACGACGTTCGCCATGCCGGGCCGCTTGTCGTAGGCCATGTCCTCGAGGCGGATGAACCGGAACACGCCGTGGAGCTGCGACCAGCGCTCGAGCACCCACTGCGGGCCGTCGACGCTGGGGCCGCTCGTCGCGCCGGGCGGGCGCGAGAACGAGCCGTCGGTCGGCGGCGCGTACGTGCCGGCCGGGACGCCGAGCGCGGCCTCGGCGTCGGTCGACATGACGTCGGTGCCGTCGGGGTTGCGACCCGTGGCGATGAGCTTCGGGATCCGGATGAAGTGGCCGGTCACCGAGGCGGTGCTGCCGCGCGGGAAGTCCTCGTACTTCTGCTTCGTGGGGTCGTCGGAGACGAACGCGAAGAGGTTGCCGGTGTCGTTCCAGAGGGCATCGGCGTTGACCGCGAGGTACTGGTAGAGCTGCGACTGCGACGGCGAGTTCACGAACGTGTCGTCGCCGGTGAGGACGACCGGGCGGTTGTAGCCGGGGACCGCGAGGCTGTTCTCGTGGTTCAGGCGCCCCAGGCCCCAGATCGGCCGCGTGGCGCCGGTGCGCACGTCGTGGGCGACGACGACACCCGCCTGTCGGGCGTTGTCGGCGCCTTCCGTCGCGGGCCACGACGCGCCCGTGCGGTTCACCCAGTCGACCGCCTCCTCGTTCGTGAGGAGCAGCTCACGGCTGAACCCCTGCGCGGGGCCGGCGAGGAAGCTCGAGCAGAAGCGCTGGAAACCCTGGCCACTGCCGATCGGTGTCGCTGCCGCGGCGACCGTACCGGCGGCGGTGTTGATCGTCAGCTTGCTGAGCTTGGCATTGCCGAAGTCGTTTTGCGAATTCGCCTCGGTCGGGCCGGACGGGGTGTACGGAAACGGCACCGTCGACAGCTCGTGGTTGACGTACACCTGTGCGGTCCCGGTCGTCCCGGAGCGGATCGCGATGCCGTCCGGGATCGCATCGAATCGATACGTGCCGACCATGTCGCCCACGGTGATGATCGGATCGACCCAGCCCCGCGGGGCGACCGCGGTCAGCATCGCGTCCTCGGCGGTGTCGAACGGCGTCGCCGCCGACGCCCCGGGCACGAGCCCACCGAGCGCGACGACGAACGCGAGCGCGACAGCACGTCGCGCACGAACCCTGGCCATGACTCCTCCTCCCCGTCCGGCGGCGGTCCGCTGCTCCCCAAGCCGGGGCTGTGCGGCCCGCTGCGATCCAGTGCGGATGGCTATCCTGCCCCGCGCCTTGGGCGACGGCAAGGGAGACGGTGCCAGTTGGCACCGCCGCCGGAGACGGTCGAGTGGGTCGCGGCTAGGCGGGCGCCGCGAGCCAGTTCGGCAGCTCGCGGCTGAGTGTCGCGAGCGGCAGCGAGCCGTGGCCGAGGACGGCGTCGTGGAAGGCGCGCAGGTCGAAGCGCGACCCGTCGCGCCGCTCGAGCTCGCTGCGCAGTCGCTGGATCTCGCGCTGGCCGATCTTGTAGGTCAACGCCTGACCGGGCCAGCCGATGTACCGGTCGGTCTCGATCGTCGCGTCCGTGTCGGACAGGCCCGTGTCGAGCAGGAAGTCGATCGACTGCTGGCGGGTCCACCGGAGCGCGTGGAGCCCGGTATCGACGACGAGCCGGGCCGCACGCCAGGCCATCGCGTCGAGCATCCCGAACCGCTCGGCGTCGTCCCGGTAGATGCCCATCTCGTCGGCCAGCCGCTCGCTGTACAGCCCCCAGCCCTCGACGTATGCGCCGCCGACGATCCGCGCCCCGAGCCGGCGAAACGTGTTGAGGTTCGTGTTCTCCATCTCGAGCGCGATCTGGAAGTGGTGGCCCGGCACGGCCTCGTGGTAGGTCGTGGTCGCGAGCTTCGAAAAGGTCCGCGACGGAAGGTCGTAGGCGTTGACGTAGTAGATGCCGGCACGGCCCCCGTCGGCCGACGGCGGGAAGTAGTACGCGAACGGCGAGTCCTTCTCCTTGAACTCCTCGACCGGCCGGACCTCGCAGGTGGCCTTCGGCAGGCGGCCGAAATAGCGCGGCGCGACCGCCATCGCCCGATCGATGTCCTCGGTCGCCCGCGCGACGAGCGCCTCGCGGCTCGTCGGGAGGTTGTTCGGATCGGCCCCGAGCGCCGCGCGGTACGCCTTCGTGTCGTCGCCGAACCCCGCACGGCTCGAGATCTCGCGCCGCTCGGCCTCGATGTCGCGGACCTCGTCGAGGCCGATCTGGTGGACCTCGCGCGGATCGAGCTCGAGGGTCGTCCACGAGCGGATCGCCGTCCGGTAGAGGGCCTCGCCATTCGGGGCCGACCAGATCCCGGGCTGCTCCCGCGTCGCCGCGAGATACGGGCCCTGGAGCGACTCGAGGAACGAGCGGTCGGCGGGATAGACGTGCTTCCGGACGGACTCGCGGATCTTCTCCCGGTCGGCCTCGGACGATACCGTCGCCATCGCGGGCACGACCGCCTGGTCCATTCCGATCGCGAGCAGCCGCTCGATCTGGGCGATCGTTCGCTCGGCCACGATCCGCGGCGCGGTGAGGCCGCTCGCGAGGCCGTCACGGACGATGCCCTCGTTCGCCTTCATGTAGGCCGGATACGCGGCCAGGCGCGCGAGCAGCTTCTCGAGCCGCTCCGGGGTGTCGGCCGGCTGGACCTGGACGAGCTGCGGGAGGAGCGTCTGCGGCCCGCCCATCTGGTCGACGACGCGCAGCTCCCGGATCCGCTGGTCGTCCTCCTCGATCGCGAGCTCCGCGACGACGCGGAGCATGTCGCGGGTAATCCGGTCCTCGACCGGCAGTCCGTCGGCCGGAATCGCGTCGACCTCGGCGAGCGTCCGCTCCATGAGCCGGCGGGTGTCCGCCCGGCCTTGCGGCCCCGGATCCTCGAGCCGGTCGGCGTAGCGTTCGTCGCCGTACATCGTCGCGACCGTCGGATTCAGCTCGAGGAGCGACTCCCAGAAGCGATCCGCGAGGTCGTTGACGCGAGCGCTCGCCGTTCCCGGCTCGGACACAGGAAACCCTCCGCTTTCGGTGGCCGCCTAGCCTAGCGCTCCAACGCGAACAGCGGGAGCTGCTCGTCCGTCCGCTCGGCGGCGGGATCGAGGCCGAGCAGCGGCTCGAGCGCGGCGAGCTCGAGCGATTCCGAGGCCAGGAACGTCCCGAGATGGCCCCACTTGAGGACGTGCCAGTTGCCACCCTCGAACGCCGCGCGCAGGACGGCCGAGCGGGCGAGCTTGTGCCGGACGAGCTCGGTTCGCTCGTCGGGGATCACGAGGAATCGCACGAGGCGCTCGTCGGCGGGGATCCGGCCGTGACGGCGAACCACGGCGTCGCCGAGCATCGCCGTCCACTCGACCTCGAAGAGCAGCGCCGCCCGGCTCCGGACGTACCAGATGCAATCGATCGCCTCGATGTCCTCGGGCGAGCCGCCGATGATCGTCGGCAGGTGGGCCGATCGCTCCTCGTCGCTCAGCCAGTCCGCCAGCCGCCGCTCGCCGACCCGCCGGGACTGCTCGCGGCGGGCCAGCCACACCTGCATGCCGAGGCGGTGGCCCGCGGCGGCGAGCGCCGCGAGCACCTGGCTGTGCTCGCCCGATCGGCGGAGGAGGTCCTCGTCGGTGAAGAGCCGCTCCGCCGTCGCGTCCTCGCTTCGGTAGCTCTCGATGCAGGCGCGGACGAGCGCTTCGTCGGGGCGTTCCGCGGGGCGGAAGAGGCGCGCGATCCGGTCGGTGAACGACGCCTCGGGCAGCGGGCTGCCGCTCGAGAGGAGGCTGAAGACGGCCCACTCGATCCGGTCGTCGAGCGCCGCGGCCGCAGCGGCGCGATCGTCGCGCTCGCCGAGCCACCAGCTCCCCGGGGCGATCTCGACGAGACGGTGCTGCGTGGGCCGGTGGAGCTCGTCGTCGATGACGCCGAGGAGCCGCTCGATCGGGTCGGAGGAGGCGGTCGCGTCACCGTGGTGACCGTTGCCGCGGCGCGCAGTGACCCGGGCCGGGCGGCCGGGCTTGCCCGGACCGACGGCCACGATGTCGGCCTTCGGCGCCGTCGCGGCCGCGTCGAGCGGAAACGACTTCACGAGCCGCCGGAGCTGTCCCGTCCGGTCGAGGCCGACGAGGACGTCACCGAGGAGCTGCCCCGTCGTGGCGGCCTCGCCACGCTCCTGGAGCAACGCGACCGCCGCCTCGGTCACCGTCCGGGCGGCTTCCGGGGCCGAGAACGCCCGCGCCTCGACGCGCTCCGGTGGCGCGAACAGGCCCGCGCCCGGGACGACCTCGGGGTCGCCCGCGCCTCCCGGCAGCGGCGGCAGCGCGACGTTCGCCCGCGTCCGCGCCCGCGGCGGCACGACCGCGCCCGGCGGAACGAGCACGACCTCGCCGTGCGCGTCGCCGGCGGCGAGCCGGGCGTCGGCGAGCCGGAAGCCCGCGTTCGCCGCGCCGAGCGCGGTTGCGACGAGCGCCTCGGGCGCCTCGTCGGCGACGATCAGCACCGCCCGACCGTCGCGGTCGAGGAGCGGCTCGGCCGCCCCGAGCGACGTCGAGAGCGCGGCGGCGCGAAGGCTCCACGACGGCCGGACGGTGGCGGCGAACAGCGGCTCCGCCGGGACGAGTGCCGCGGCCTCGCGGCCGAGGACCCACGCCGTCGCGTGCCAGGCGATCGCCAGCGCCTCGTGCCCGGTCGGCCCGGGCGGCTCACCGAGGATCAGCCGCAGGCGGGGCCGCGTCGGGCGAGCGCTGACGTCGCGCATCTCGGCGCCGAGCGTGCCGGACCGCACGCCGGCGGCGATCCGGAGGACCGCCGTCGCCGAGCCCTCGGCGAGGCTGCGAATCTCCGTGCCCAGCCGTGCCACCACCGGGTCCTCCGCGACGCCGCCGGACAGGGCATGGACGAACGAGCGAACGATCCGGAAGCCGTCCTCGAAGGCGAGCCACGGATTGCGCTCCTTCCAGGCGTCCGGGCCGGCGCGCAGGCGACCGTTGGAGATCCGGAAGGTCGCGAGTCGGCCGTGACCGGTCGCGAACCGGCTCGCCGGCAGGATCGTCTCGACGAGCGCGGCGCGGAGCGCCGCGGTCAGGGGATCGGGACGCTCGTCGGTCTCGATTCGCTCGAGAATCGCCGCAAGCCCCACGAGCTGGCGGTCGGTGTGCAGCCCGATCAGCACGTCGACGAGCTCCGGGCTCGCGGGCGACGGGAATCGGCGCCGGATCGCGTCCCTCGTCGCCTCGGCGTCGGTCACCGCCTCGGCGGCCCGGGCTCGGTCCTCGTCGTCGAGCGGCGCCTGGCGGTGCTCCGCGCCACGGCGCTGATCGCGACAGGCGGTGCAGCGGTAGTGCTTCCGAACCGGGACGGATGGCGTGCCGTCCTGGCCGTCCTCGGCCGGCGCCGGGCCCCACGCGAACTCGTCGACGAACACGGACTTGCCGCAGGTCGCGCAGTGGCTGGCGAACGGCGCCTGGATCGCGAGCTTGAGGTTCGACGTCCCGCGGCCGGAGGCGGCGAGGGACTGGAACGTTGCGTCGAGGTGGCGAATGTCGGGCGGGCGCAGGACGACCTCGGCCAGGAGCCGCTGGAGCGGGCCGGCCTCGATGCTGATGGCGCGCCGGCCGAGGAGGATCGCCGAGCGAGCGATCCATCCGCCGCGACCGTCGAGGTCGAGGACGACGTCGCCCGGCTGCGTGTGCTCCTCGATCCGCGCCGCGAGGAAGTCCGACTGCGGGGGCGGAGCAATCCGGTCGAAGACCGGAAGCGAGACGCCCGTCTCGCCCGGCGGCGGGAGCTCGCGACCGCGCACCGTCCGATGCTAGCGGACCGCCGATCGCGTTACGCTCGCGTCGTGCAACCCACGACGGCGTCAGCCAACACGGCCTCTCGCGATCCGCTCGTCGAGCTGTCGGCGGCGCGCGCAGTCCCGCTGGCACCGGCGATCTCGCGGGCACGCGCGACGTTCGAGGGCGCGGTGGCCGACATGCTCGCGGTGCCCGACGCTGCGCTCGAGCGGCCGTGGCTCTGGCGACCCGACGATCCGCCCGGCGAGACCGACGTGCGCAACGCGCTCTACCGGATCGTCGAGGTGCTGGAGGAATCGGTCGCTGCGATCGCCCGCGGCCGCGCAGCGACGCGTGGCGAGGCGACCGGCCCGGCCGTCCCGCGGCTCGCCACGGCGACGCAGGCACGGTGGAGCCTACACGGGGCGATCTGGCCGCTGTCGGTCGGCCATCTCGACGCGGATCCGGGCGGCGGTGAGTGGAGCGTCCGGCGAACGCTGGGGCACGTCGTGCAGTCGCAGCGAAGCTACGGCTGGTACTCCGCGTGGTACCTCAGCCGGGCCGGCCGGCCCGATGCGGGCAGCCTTCCACCGGACGGCGCACTACCGCCCGAACCCGACGAGGCCACCGAGGCGCCCGGGGACGCGGCCGCGATCCGCCGGCGGCTCGACGGGCTCCTCGACGCGGCCGCGGAGCGGTTCGCGGCGCTCGACGACGCGGGGCTCGCGGTTCCGGGTCGTTGGTCGGGCCTGCCGGTGACGATCGACTTCCGGCTCGGCCGGCTCGGATCGCACATTCGCGAGCACACCGTCCAGGTCGACAAGACGCTGGCGATGATCGACCGCCGACCGACCGAGGTCGAGCGGATCGTCAGGCTCGCGTGCGAGAGCTTCGGGCGACTCGAGGCCGCGGTCTTCGGCCGGCCGGAGTCCGAGCTCGTCTCGGCGTTCGCCGACGGGGCGACGGCGGCGTCCGTCGTCGAGGGCGCGGCCGGCGAGGCGGCGCGACTCGCGCGCTCGGCGCGCGAGACGGCCTCGGCCTGAGCCCCCGGCCTGACGCCGCTGGGCGAGGTTCGACCCGGGCAGCGGGTCAGCCATCGTTCGGCGGCCCGTTCCGGCGACGATTGACCCGCCCAGCGGGTCCGCGCGGGCCGAGCCGCGCGGGGTGGGAGGTGTTCAGCTCTCCTCGAGCTCGTCCGACTCCTCTTCGAACGCCTCGTCGGTCGTCACCTCGGCCGGGATGACGCGGTCGAGGTCCTCGATCTCCTCGTCCTCGTCGTCGTCCTCGAGATCCTCCTCGAGGTCCATCTCCTCGCGGATGAGCGTGCCCTTCGTGTACGGCCGCAGGTCGGTCGACTTCGCGGCGGTCGGGAAGGACACCTTCCCGTAGTTGCGGGGGTCCTGGAAGATCTCGCGGAGGATGATCCGGACGTCCTTGTCGCCGAGCGACGTGACGCCCGCGGCGTACTTGTTGCCGTCGGCCATGAGCTTGAGGAGACGCGCGGCGACGCGCGGCTCGACGACGCCGATGCGGACCTTGTTGCTGATCGCGATGAGGCGGTTGCCCTCGGGCACGAGCTCGACGTAGTCGCCGGGGTTGACCTGGGCGAGCGCCTTCGGATGGGCGAGGTCGGTCAGGTAGGCGAAGCCGGTCTTGCCGGTCTCCTCGACGAAGATCCCGACCGGGGCCTTGCTTCCCTCCATCGCGGGCACGGTCTTCTCGCCGGCGGCGGCGAGCAGCAGGCGGAGGCGATCGATGTTGCGCTCGGCGATGCGGTTCGTCGGGTCGAGCGCGAGCGCGGTCTGGTAGTGCTCGCGCGCGGCAGCCAGCTCGCCGAGCTCCCAGAGCGCCTTCGCGAGGCGGTTCTCCGCCTCGGCGTCCTGACCGAGCTCGAGGAGCTTGCGGTTCGTCTCGGCCGCCTCGGCCCACTGGGCGGCGGCGGCATGGGCGATCGCCTGGTCGGCGAGCTGCCGCTTGACGCGGGTCTGGTTGACGGGCGCGGCGACGGTATCGATCTCGGGGAAGGTCACGGGGGCGAGGTCCTTTCGGGCGGCGTGCGGCGGGGGGCGATCGGGATCGGGTGGCCCGGCGCTTTCTAGCACCGGTCGGGCGGCGCGTCAAACGGGCGCCGGGCCAGGGTGCCGGGCCGGGCGCCGGGCGAGGATCAGCGGGGGCGCAGGCCGAGGTTCCAGACGATGACGATGGCGCCGAGGCCGACGAGCAGCGCGGTCTGCCAGATCCAGCGCGGGTCGCGCCGGCGGGCCGGCGGGGCGCCGTGGAACGCGTCCCAGAGGAAGAACACGAGGGTGAGCATGGCCGGGCCGATGAGCCGCGGCACGTCCATCGCCCGGAGCGCCGCGGCGCCGATCGCGATGGCGCTCGCGTACGTCGCCGCGGACCAGAGGACGGCCCGGAACTGCGTCGCCCGGAGGGCCGAGACGCGGAAGCCGAGCAGCCCGGCGACGAGCGCGTCGATCGACGCGAGCAGGAGCAGGTTCGCCTCAGACAGCGGCGCCGGGGAGACGCCGGCGGGGACCGGTTCGGGCAGTCCGCCCGGCACGAGGGCCGCGGCGCCGGCGAACGCCACGAACGCCACGATGAGGGCCTGGACGAGGAGGCGCGCCCGATCCTGCGAGGTCGGTCCGCGCGGGGCCAGGAGGATCTGGGCTTCGATGCGAATCGTCCGATCGATGAGGAGCCACGCGAGGGCGAGCGCGAGCGCGAGCCACATCCCGACAGGGACGAGACGGATCGCGCCGAGGCACGCCATGCCGGCGACCGTCGGCGTGAGGAGCGCCTCGACCGGCACGCCCGCCGAGTGTCCGAACGGGTCCGCCGCGGCGAGGACCTGGAGCGTCCCGAGGAGCAGCGCGAGGAACAGGAAGACGACGACGAGCCAGATGAGCGGGCCGTCGACGAAGCGCGAAACGCCGATGACGGTCGCCACGCCGAGGACGAGGTCGCGCCGGGCGCCGGCTCGCGGCTCCATCCGGCCGATGGTACCGACCGGCGCGGCGCCCATCAGCGCGGCACCTTCGCGGGCTTGGCGGCGACGCGCGCCGGCTTGGCGGCGACGCGCGCCGGCTTGGCGGCGACGCGCGCCGGCTTGCCCGAAACCCAGTCGAGCAGCGCCGCCCGCGAGCGTGTGTTGAGGACGTGCCGCGGCTCGACCCAGGCGCGTCGCGCCTGGGTGATCCCCCAGCGGACGAAGTCGAGCTCGGCCGTCTTGTGCGCGTCGGAGTCGACGGTCAGCACGCAGCCGACCTCGACCGCGCGCCGCGCGCGCTCGACTGACAGGTCGAGCCGGTGCGGCGAGCCGTTCATCTCGAGGGCCGTGCCGGTTCGCGCCGCCTCGGCATAGACCGTCTCCCAATCGAGGTCCAGGTCATCGCGCGACTGGATCATGCGCCCGGCAGGGTGGGCGACGATGTCGACGTGCGGGCTGCGGATCGCGTTGAGGGTGCGCCGCGTCAGCTCAGACTTCGGCTGGCGGCGGGACACATGGACGGAGGCGACCACGACGTCGAAGCGCGACAGGACGTCCGGCTCGAAGTCGAGCTCGCCGTCGGCACGCACCTCGAGCTCGCAGCCGTGGAGCAGCCGGAATCCCTCGGCTGGCGTCTCGGGCGGCGCCGCGCCCTCCGCCTCCTCGCGCGCAAATCGGGCGTTGAGGTCGGCGATGATCGCGCGCTGCTCCTCGAACCGCTCCGGCGTCAGGCCGCGGGCGATCGGCAGCGACATCGTGTGATCGGTGAGGACCAGCCACGCGTAGCCGCGGCGACGGGCCGCCTCGGCCATGACCTCGATCGAGTGCATCCCGTCGGTCCAGTCGGAGTGGCTGTGGGCGTCGCCGCGCAGATCGGGCTGGGCGATGACCGCCGGGAGCCGGCCGCCGAGCGCCGCCTCGACCTCGCCTTCTCCCTCGCGCAGCTCTGGCTCGATGAACGGCAGCCCGAGAAAGGCGTAGGCCTCGGCCTCGGTCGGGAACGTCCGCAGCTCGGCGGCCGCGCCCGTCAGCGGCTCACCGTCCTCGCCGATCCGCAGGAAGCCCTTCTCCGACAGGCTCCAGCCGGCGTCGCGGGCGCGAGCCCGAAGGATGACGTTGTGCTCCTTCGAGCCCGTGAAGTGGACGAGGTACGTGCCGGCCTCACCGGGCGGCATGATCATCAGGTCGACCTGGGGACCGCGGAGCAGCTCGACCGATGCCCGGTACCCGCCGCCGTGGATGACCTTGTCGACGATCCCCAGGCCGGTGAACCGCTCGATGAGCGCCTTCGGGTTGTCGGTCTCGGCCAGCAGGTCGAGGTCGCCGATCGTCTCCTTCCAGCGTCGGAGCGAGCCGGCTCGCTCGACCCGCCGCAGCCCCGGCGTCCCGGCCAGTGCCTCGACGAGGTTCTCCGCGATGGCGTCCGCCTGGTGGATGAGGAGCCGCTGCGGCCGCGACTCCAGGGCGGCGATCCCCTCGAGGATCATCGCCTCGGTGCGCTCCGAGAGCCCGCGCAGCGTCCGGAGGTTGCCGGCCTCGGCCGCCTGGCGGAGCTCCTCGATCGTCTCGACCTTCAGCCCGTCGTAGATCTGCCGGACCGTCCGCGGACCGAGGCCCGGGATCTGGAGCAGGTCGACGAGGGTCGGCGGGATCTCCGCCCGGAGCTTCTCGAGGAATTCCATGCGCCCGGTGTCGACGAGCTCCTCGATCTTGTCGCTGATCGCCGCGCCGACCCCTGGGATCTTCGGCTTGTCACCGGATTCGTAGGCAGCGGCGACGTCGAACGGCGCTCGGCCGATCGCGTCCGCGGCCCGGTGGTAGGCGATGGTCTTGAACCGGAGCTCGCCCTTGACCTCGAGGATGTCGCCGATCTCGTGGAAGATCCTCGCGAGGTCGCCGTTCGTCGGCAGGCGGCGGTCGGCGCGGGGTGGCGGTTCGGGGCGTGTGGCGCGGCGGGGCATGCGCCCGATGGTAGGACCGCGCGGCGGCTTCGGCTCCGCGGGCTAGCCGGCGACGACCCGGTCGCGGCCCATCCGCTTCGCGCGATAGAGCGCGGTGTCGGCCCGATCGACGAGATCGCGCACCGGCTCGTCGACCGACTCGCTGACCGCCACGCCGACCGAGACGCTCAACCCTGAAACCCGGAGCCGCTCGAGGTCGAGCCGGGCGACGGCCTCGCGAACGCGCTCCCCCACCTCGGTCGCGTCGACCCGGGTCGGATTCCGTAGCAGCACCGCGAACTCCTCGCCGCCGTAGCGTGCCGGGACGTCGTTCTCCCGGATCGCTCCGGCGATCGCGCCACCGACCGCCCGAAGCACCTCGTCGCCGACGACGTGTCCGTGGGCGTCGTTGACGGCCTTGAACCGGTCGATGTCGATCATCAGCACGCCGAGCGCGTCGTCGGCGCGGCGGCGGCGAGCGAGCAGCGCGCAGAACTCGTCGAAGTAGCCGCGATTCGGCAGGCCCGTCAGCGCGTCGGTCGATGCGCGGGCCTCCGCGGCCTGGTGGGACAGCGCGCGGTTGAGGGCCGCGGACGCCTCGACGGCCGAGACCGCGAGGAGCCGCTCCGAAGACGCCGGCCACGTGCCGGGCGTGCGCCGCGACAGGACGACCGCGCCGACGACCGTGCCGTTGGCCACGAGCGGGGCGGCGAGCATGTACTTCAGGCCGAACGCCGCGCCGACGCGGAGCGCGAGTCGGTCGGCGATCGCCCGGGCGCCCGCGCCGGGGAACCGTTCCGCCGGCCGGAGGCGTGCCTGGCGGGCGGCCACCCTCGACGCCGCCCCGATCCCCGTCGCCCACGAGACGACGGAGGCGATGGCCCGCGGCCGCGCCGGCACGCCGGCGGCGGCGCGGGGCACGACGCCGCTCGCCGCGCCGGCGGCGGCGAGCGCGAGCGCCGCCGGGAGCGGTCCCGGGCCCACGGCCACCGGCGGTCGGAGCAGCCGCG
>DATBKB010000052.1:0-10758 GCA_036556145.1 Candidatus Limnocylindrales bacterium
GGGCACCGCTGCTCGAGGGCAAGTCGATGCACCTGACGGTCGCCTCGACCCACAAGCCGAAGGTCCACGAGCCGGCAGCGCCTCGGCGACCCGAGGGGCGGCCGACGAACGGCGCGCCGGCCAACCAACCGGCGGCCGCGCCGGTCGCAGCGGCACCGGCGGCAGCTGCGGCCGCCGCGCCGGCCGCACCGGCGCAGCCCGCGGCCGCGGCTCCGGCACCCGCCCCGGTGGCGGCAGCGGCGAAACCGGCGGCGGCGCCGAAGGCGGCGGCGAAGGCCGCGACCGAGGCGAAGCCGGCGACGAAGCCGAAGACCGCCGCGAAGACGGCGACGGACGGACGAGCGAAGACGACAACCGCGGCCGCCGAGAGGCGACCCGCGACGAGACGAACGGCGACCCGATCGGGGACGCCAGCGACCTAGAGAGTGAGACAGTCGTGCCGAAGATGAAGAGCCACAAGGCGGCGCAGAAGCGGATCGGCGTCACCGGCGGCGGCAAGGTGGTCCGGGTCAAGGCCTGGCGTGGCCACCACCTCGAGATCAAGTCGTCGCGCCGGACGCGCCGTTACGACGGCAAGTCCGAGATCGGCGGCGAGCACGCCAAGCAGGTCAAGCGGCTGCTGCCGTACCTCGGGGAGAAGAAGTAGGCATGGCCCGGGTCAAGCGGGGCGTTACCGCCCGCAAGCGCCACAAGCGCCTCCTCCAGCAGGCCGAGGGCCGTCGCGGTACGCGCTCGCGCCTCGTCAAGCCCGCCCGCGAAGCGCTCCTCCACGCCCTCGCCTACGCGACGCGCGACCGCAAGCAGCGCAAGCGCCAGATGCGCGAGCTGTGGATCGTCCGGATCAACGCCGCGGCACGCCGTCACGGGATGACCTACGCGAAGTTCGTCGCCGGCCTCAAGAAGGCCGACATCGCCCTCGACCGCAAGATGCTCGCCGACATCGCCGTTCGCGACGAAGCCGCATTCGGACGGATCGTCGAGGTCGTGAAGTCGGCCTGACCGGGTAGCCGCCCGGCCGAGCCGGCACACGCGACTCGAGGGCCGAGCCGAAGCGCTTCGGCCCTCATGATTCTCCGGCGGTACTCTCCGGACGGTTCCCGGAGCGAGAGAGGAACAGTGGATCTCAGCCAGCTGACCCGCGACCTGGAGGCGCTGCGCGACGAGACGCTCGCGGCGGTCGGGTCCGCGAGCGATGTTGCAGGGCTCGACGCGATCGAGCTCGACGTCCTCGGCCGCAAGGGCCGGCTGACGGCCAACCTGCGGGGCATCGGCGGGCTGCCGGCCGACGATCGACCCAGGGTCGGCGCGATCGCGAACGAGGTCCGAGGTGCGATCGAGAAGGCGATCGCCGAACGCCGGGCGGGCCTGCGCGGCACCGAGCTCGCCGCGCGGCTCCGATCCGAGGCGGTCGACGTCACGACGCCCGGCCGGCCGATCCGCCGCGGCACGTACCACCCGATCCCGACGACGATCGAGCGGATCGCCGAGGTCTTCGGGCAGTTCGGGTTCCAGGTCTACGAAGGTCCCGAGATCGAGGACGACCTGCTGAACTTCCAGATGCTCAACATCCCGCCGGACCACCCGGCCCGCGACCTCTGGGACACCCTCTACCTCGATGTCGACGGGCGCCTGCTGCGGACCCACACGTCACCCGGCCAGATCCACGTCATGCGCTCGACGCCGGCGCCGATCCGCGCGCTGCTCCCGGGACGCTGCTTCCGCTACGAGGCGACCGACGCGAGCCACGCCTCGGAGTTCTTCCAGGTCGAGGGGCTCATGGTCGACGAGGGCACGACGCTCGCCGATCTCAAGGGCCTGCTCGAGCAATTCGCCCACGCGATGTACGGGGCCGACAAGAAGACCCGCTTCCGCCCCGGCTACTACCCGTTCACCGAGCCGTCGGTCGCGTTCGACGTCGAGTGCCTCGTCTGCGGCGGCGCGCGTTGCCCGGCCTGCTCGCGGACCGGGTGGATGACGATCCTCGGGGCTGGGATGGTCCACCCGGTCGTGCTCCAGTACGGCGGACTCGACCCGGAGCGGTACCAGGGGTTTGCGTTCGGCATGGGCGTCGAGCGGATCGCGAACCTCAAGCACGGCGTCGGCGACCTGCGGCTCTACCTCGAGAACGACCTGCGCTTTCTCGAGCAGTTCCCGTGACGCCGCCATGAGATTCCCGTTGTCGTGGCTGCGCGAGTACGTCGACGTCGAGCTGACCCCGGACCAGCTCGCCGAGCGGCTCACGCTGCTCGGCATGGAGGTCCAGCGCGTCGAGCGCTGGGGCGAGGACTGGCGGAACGTCGTCGTCGGTGAGCTCCTGACGGTCGCGCCACATCCGCGCGCGGACCGGCTGTCGCTGACGACCGTCACGACCGGCAGCGGCGAGCCACTGTCGATCGTCTGCGGTGCGACGAACATCGCGGCGGGCCAGCGGGTGCCGGTGGCCCTGCCCGGCGCAATCCTGCCGGGAGACCGACGCATCGACCGCACCGAGAAGATGGGCGTCGTCTCGAACGGCATGCTCTGTTCCGGCGACGAGCTTCGCCTCACCGCCGACGGCGAGGGCATCCTCATCCTGCCGCCCGACGCGCCGCTCGGCCGGCCGCTCGCCGAGCTCTACGGCGACGTCATCCTCGACGTCGACGTCAAGCCGAACCGGGGCGACGCGCTGAGCCTCATCGGCCTCGCGCGCGAGGTCGCGGCCGCGACGGGCGCAACCGTTCGCTGGCCGCCGCTCGAGCCCGAGGAAGGTGGCGACCCCATCGACCGGCTGCTGACCGTCGAGGTCAAGGACCCGGACCTCGCGCCGCGCTTCGTCGGTCGCCGGGTCAGCGGCGTCCGCGTGGGCCCGGCGCCCGATCGGGTCCAGATGCGGCTCCTCGCTGCGGGCATGCGGCCCGTCAGCAACGTCGTCGACGCGACGAACTACGTGATGCTCGAGCTCGGCAAGCCGATCCACGCCTTTGACGCCGCCGGGATCGCGCGGGCGAAGGACGGCCGCGCCGGAATCATCGTCCGCCGCGCGAAGAAGGGTGAGCGGCTCGAGACGCTCGACCATGTCGAGAGGACGCTCGACCCCGACACGCTCCTCATCGCCGACGCGAAGGGCCCGCTCGCGATGGCCGGGATCATGGGCGGCGCCTCATCCGAGGTCGGCGAGAGCACGACGGACGTCGTCATCGAATCGGCGATCTTCGATCCGGTGACGATCCGCCGGACCGGCCAGCGCTACGGCCTGCGATCCGAAGCGAGTCTTCGATTCGAGAAGGGCCAGGAGTTCGCCATGGCCCGCGTCGGTGCGGATCGAACGGCGCGGCTCATCCACGAGTGGGCCGGCGGCACGGTCGCGCGAGGCCGGGTCGACACCAACCCCAGCGAGCCGCCGGATCGGGTCGTCGCGTTCCGGCCGGCACGGGTGAACCGATTGCTCGGGACGGAGCTCGCCATCGACGAGCAGCGATCGGTCCTCGCCCGTGTCGGCGTCCGGACCGAG
Source organism: Candidatus Limnocylindrales bacterium (assembly GCA_036556145.1). GTDB lineage: Bacteria > Chloroflexota > Limnocylindria > Limnocylindrales > CSP1-4 > JACDAV01. The sequence continues at coordinate 3,491 of DATBKB010000052.1, forward strand.
GCGGCGGCCCCCGGCGAGGTCGTCACGGTCGCGCTCGACCCCAAGCCGATTCGCATCGAGGTCGCGCCCGACGAGGCGCTCAGCGCCCTCATCCCGAGCTGGCGGCGCGACATCGCGATCGAGGCCGACATCGCCGAGGAGGTTGCCCGCGTCCGGGGCTACGAGCGGATCGACGGCATCCTGCCGCACACGCCGATGCCGCCGTTCCGACCGAACCCGGTCGAAGCTCGCAACGCGGTGCGAGAGGCGCTCGTCGGCGCGGGGCTGACCGAGGTCGTCACGCCGGCGCTCGTGTCACCGCGCCACGTGGAGACGTTCGTCCTGCGCAAGCCCGTCCGGTCCGTGGGTGGCGAGCCGCAGCCGGGCGGCGACCCGATCGGCGTGACGAATCCGCTCTCGCGCGACCGCTCGGTGCTGCGCCGGAATCTCCTTGGCAGCCTCGCCGATGTGGTCGCGACGAATCTCCGCCACGGCGCGAGTTCGATCGCCGTCTTCGAAGTCGGCAAGGGCTATGCGCAGCGCGGTCGCCAGCCGGCCGAGTGGTGGCGGCTCGGCTTCGCTGCGACGGGCGCGGCCGAGACGCCGGCCTGGAATCGGCCGGCGCGGCCGTTCGACCTCGACGATGCCAAGGCGCTCGTGGAGCTCGTCGCGCGGCGACTCCGAATCGAGGGCCTGCGCTGGAGCGCGGAGACCGATGAGTCGATCCTCCACCCGGGTCGCTCGGCACGGGTCGATGGCGGGGAGCGTCTCGCCGGGATCGTCGGCGAGCTCCACCCGGACGTCCTCGAGGCGTGGGACCTGCGCGCGGAACGGGTTCTCGTCGGGGAGCTGGCGATCGAGGGACTCGGAGGCGGGCAGCTGCCGGAGGTGAAGACGATTGCCCCGGACCGGTTCCCCGCGGTCGAGCGCGACCTCGCGGTGGTCCTCTCCGACGACCGTCCCGCCGCCGCCGTCGTCGACGTCATCCGCAAGCACGGCGGCGAGCTGCTCCGAGGCGTTGCCCTGTTCGACGTCTACCGCGGCGCCCCGTTGCGACCCGACGAGAAGAGCCTTGCCCACCGCCTGACGTTCCAGGCGGGCGACCGAACCCTTACCGAGGCGGACGTCGACGCGGCAACCAGCGCGATCGCACGCGGCCTCGAGCGCGACCTCGGCGCACGGCTGCGAGGCTGACCGCCCGCCACCGACCTCGACCGCACCGCACCCCACGGGATCGGGCGCCGTCCCGGCCAATGCCCGCCGGGACCTTCAGTTGCCTTGCGACCGCCATTTGGCCGCTGCTAGTCTTCCCCGGGCCTCGCAGCCGGGCCGAAATCCGGGCGCTTCGCGCAGCGCCGGGCTGACCGTCACCGAGGGAACGTTCGTGGATATCGCCGAGTTCCTCCGCTCGATCGACCCCTTCGACCTTCTCGTCGTCCTCGTGCTCGCCGCGCTCTTCATCCTGGGCTTCATCCAGGGCACGATCCGGCGCGTGCTCGGGATCCTGTCGATCGTGTTCTCGTTCTTCCTCGCGGCGAACATGCGCGAGCCGATGGGCGACTTCCTCGCCCCGAACTGGACGCAGTTCCCGCCCGAGTACTCGCAGATGGTGGGCTTCGCCACGGTCTTCGTCGCGGCCTGCGTCGCCTTCTCGATCACGATCCAGGCCTTCTACAAGAAGGTGCCGCTGTTCGAGAAGTACACGGTGGTCGACGAGCTTCTCGGCGGGACGCTGGGCGTCGTCCAGGGGGTCTTGCTGCTCGGCGCGATGGTCGTCATCCTCGACTCGTTCTTCGTCATCCCGGGGATCGCCCAGCAGAGCACCGAGCTGCCGCTCCTGCGCGAGATGTTCAACGCCTACAACGGGTCGATGACCGCGGGCCTCTTCCGCGACAACCTGATCCCGACGTTCTTCGCGATCACGTCGCCGCTCATTCCCGGCGACCTCCGCGGCTACTTCCCCGGCAGCTGACCCGGCCGGCCCGCACCCAGGCCGGCGTCATCGATCGCAGGCTCCTTGCGCGCCCCAGCCTGACCGCGGCGCGCGCGCTCCTCGCCGCGCACCTCGTGCGCGAGGCGGACGGCCGCCACCCGCGTCGCGTCGGGCGGATCGTCGAGCTCGAGGCGTACATCGGCGAGGAGGACCTCGCCTCCCACGCGCGCTTCGGCGAGACCGCCCGGAACAGGGTCATGTTCGGGCCTCCCGGGATCGCCTACGTGTACCTTGTCTACGGGATGTACAACTGCCTCAACATCGTGACCGAGCCGGCCGGCCGGCCGGCCGCGCTGCTCGTGCGGGCGGTCGAGCCGATCGAGGGCATCGACGCGATGCGCGCGGCTCGGATCGAGACGCTTGCGTCCCGTCGCCGCCGGGATCGCGAGGCGGTTGCGCGCGACGTCGTTCGCGTTCGCTCGCTCCCGCCGAACGCTCTCGCGCGCGGACCCGGCCTCGTCGCGGCGGCCTTCTCGATCGAACGGTCCGATACCGGCCTCGATCTTTGCGACCCGGCCTCGCCGCTGCGGCTCGAGGTCGGCGAGTCGACCGGGCGCCGCCGGATCTCGAGCGGCCCGCGGGTCGGAATCGGCTACGCCGGCGAGCCGTGGCTCGGGAAGCCGTGGCGACTGTGGCTGACCGGCAACCCGGCGGTCTCGGGGCGTCGAACGACCCGCTGATGGACCAGCGCTCGCTCGAACTCCTCGAATTCCCGTTCGTCCGCGCGCGTCTCGCCGAGCTCACCTCGTTCCCGCCGAGCCGTCGACTGGCCGAGGCGCTCGAGCCCGACAACGATCCGGTCATCGTCGGCCGCCGTCTCGACGAGACGGATCAGGCGCGGGCGCTGCTGTCGGAGCGGTCGTCGGTCGGCGTCGGGGCGGCCCACGACATCGGCCCGTGGCTCGAGCGCGCCGTCCGGGGCGGCCGCCTCGACCCGGCCCACTTCCTCGAGATCGCCGAGACGCTCGACGCGACCGCCCGGCTCGCGACGGCCCTCGCCGAGGAGCGGCGGCCGCTGCTGCGGCAGCTCGGCCGCGAGCTCCACCCGCTGCCGGCCCTCCGCTCGACGCTCGCCCGCAGCTTCGATCCCGTCGGTGAGCTGCTGGACACGGCCTCGCCCCGGCTGGGCGGGCTGCGCGCGGCGGTGCGAGTCGCGTACGACCGGCTGCGCCGGCGCCTCGACGCGCTCGTCGGCTCGGAGCTCGGTGGCGCGCTCCAGGAGCCGATCGTGACGCTCCGCAACGGCCGCTATGTCGTGCCGGTCAAGGCCGAGGCGCGGACGCGGGTCAAGGGCATCGTCCACGACGCGTCCGGCAGCGGCCAGACGCTGTTCGTCGAGCCGCTCGTCGCGGTCGAGCTCGGCAACGCGTGGCGCGAGGCGCAGGCGGCGGAGCAGGAGGAGGTCGAGCGGATCCTCGACGAGCTGTCGGCGCTCGTCGCCGCGAACGCCGAGGCGTTGCGCGAGACGCTCGCGGCACTCGCCCGCTTCGACTTCTGGGCCGCGAAGGCCCAGCTCGCGGTCGAGCTCGACGGCGTGCGGGCGGAGACGGCGAAGCGTCCGGAGGTCGCGCTGCTCGGTGCGCGCCATCCGGGACTGACAGGGAACGTCGTGCCGATCGACGTGCGCCTCGGCGATGGCTTCACGGCCCTCGTCATCACCGGTCCGAACACCGGTGGCAAGACCGTCACGCTGCGAACGCTCGGCTTGCTCGCGCTCATGCACCAGGCCGGGCTGCACGTCCCGGCCGATGCCGGCAGCCGGCTCCCGGTCTTCCGCGACGTCTTCGCCGACATCGGCGACGAGCAGTCGATTGCCCAGTCGCTGTCGACGTTCTCGGGTCACCTCCGACGCATCACGCGGATCGTGGCGGAGGCGGGACGTGACACGCTCGTGCTCCTCGACGAGCTGGGCGCGGGAACCGACCCGACCGAGGGCTCGGCGCTCGCCCAGGCCCTGCTCGACCACTTCATCCGTGCCGGTGCGCTCGTCGCGGCCACGACCCACTACGCCGAGCTCAAGGCCTACGCCCACACGACCGACGGCGCGAGCAACGCATCGGTCGAGTTCAACCTCGAGACGCTCACCCCGACGTACCGGCTGACGATCGGGCTACCCGGCGGCAGCCAGGCCTTCGCGATCGCCGAGCGGCTCGGGCTGCCCGGCGCGATCGTCGCCGACGCGCGGGCGCGGTTGAGCGAGAACCAGCGGGCGTTCGAGGAGACCCTCGCCCGGATCCGCGCCGCGGAGGGCGAGACGAGCGACGCCCTCGAGCGTGCCCGCGCCGCCGAGTCCCGCGCCGCGGAGGCGCTCCGCCACGCCGACGAGGAACGCCGTCGGGCGCGCCGCGAGCGCGAGGAGGTCGTCCGGACCGCGCGCGAGGAGGCGGAGCGGCTCGTCGACGGGTTGCGCGACGACGTCCGCACCACTCGCCGCCGACTCGAGCGCGAGACCGTCACCGCGCCGGTGATCGACGATGCCGTCGCGCGGGCCGAGGCCGTTCTCGGCCGGCTGCCGGAGGCACCACCCGTGGCCGTGCCGGCGACCCCGCGCGTGGACCGCGCCTGGCGGGTAGGGGAGCGGGCGCGGAGCCGAACCGGTGGCTGGGAGGGCCGGATCGCCGCGCTCGAGCGCGGTGGACGGCGAGCGACGCTCGAGGCCGGCGGGATGCGCGTCTCGGTCGAGACCAATGACCTCGAGCCGGCCGTCGGCGGTGCCGCGGCCGGGACATCGGCGCCGTCCGCGACGCCTGCGGCGTCCGCGGCGCCCGCATCCCGCGGCGAGTCCGGCGGCTCGAACGCAGCGGCGCTGCGGCTCGCTCGCGCCCGCACCGTGGCGTCGTCGCTCGACCTGCGCGGTGCTCGCGTGGAGGAGGCACTCGACGCGCTGGGCCGCTACCTTGACGACGCCGCGCTTGCCGGCCTCGAGCGGGTGACGATCATCCACGGCCTCGGGACCGGGGCGCTTCGCGATGCCGTGCGGTCGGAGGCCGCGGGGCACCCGCACGTCAAGGACGTTCGTCCAGGCGAGCGCGGCGAGGGCGGCGACGGGGCGACGGTCCTGACCCTCTAGTCGCGAGGGTCGCGTCGGTCGCTAGGGTCTCGGGGTCCTCGTCGGCTTCGGGTGCGGCGGCCCGTCGCCAGGCGGGAACGAGATGCAGATCCCGAAGAACTCCTCGCACGGGGTCGGGCTCGGCGGCAGCGGCTCGCAGACTTCGGTGGGCGCGAAGGGCCCACCCCAGCCGGCACCGTACGGGTGGAACGCCCCGTTGTAGAAGTAGATCGTGCGCGTGCCCTTCGGCCCGCCTCGAACGCCGGCGCCGCGCGCGGCGCGGGCCTGCCAGCCCCGGTTGTACTTCTGCCAGGTCGGGAACTGCGGCTCGACGCGGCTGAAGTCCATGAAGGCCTTCGTGACCATCGGGCCGGTGCAGCCTTCCTGCCAGAGCAGCCCCGTGGCCTCGTCGATGTCGGCGAGGCGCCGCAGGTTGTCGTGCTGCGTCGGCACCGTTCCCGGGATGAAGATCTCGCGGATCGTCCGTGCCGTGCCCGGGCCGGGAAGCAGCCCGCTGATGACATCCACGTTCGCCGACGTCAGGCCGTCCGGTTGCCAGTCCTCGAACCTCGCCATCGGGAGGCCCTTGCTGACCTCGGTGAGGATGGCCGACCACAGCGGTGCCGAGGTCTCGAGGGACAGCTTGCCGTCGTTGGGGTCGTTGTTGCTGTTACCCATCCAGATGCCGACCGCGAGCCCCGGCGCGTCGAGGTCCTTCGGCGCCGCCAGGTAGCCGTACGCGGCGACGTCGCGGTTGTCCTGCGTCGTGCCGGTCTTGTACGCCGCGTCGCGGCGCTTGCCTCCGTCGAAGATCGCCCACTTGCCCCAGTACGGGTTGACCCGGCGGTCAGTGTTGCCGGCGAGGATGTCGGTGATGATGTACGCGGCCTGCGGGCTCGCGACCTTCCGGCCCGGACCGTTCTCTTCCGACGTCCAGACCGTCCGTCCGCTCGAGTCCGTGACCTTGAGGATCGTCGTCCGCGTCGCGAGGACGCCACCGTTCGCGATCGCGCCATACGCGCTCAGGATGTCGATCGGGTGGCTCTCGAGCGTGCCGATGCTCATCGAGGTCACAGGGATCGCCGTCGCCGGATGGGTCAGCCCGAACTCGGCGTTTCGCTGCGCGAGCCGGTCGAGGCCGATGATCAGGCCCGCCTTGACGGCCGGGATGTTGAGCGAGAACTGGAGTGCCGAGCGTAGGCGGACCGGGCCTCGTTCGTAGCCGTCGGCCTGGGTCGGCGCCCAGCGACGCCCGAAGTCGGTCGTGACGTCCATGAACATCGTTGCCGCGGTCAGCGTGCCGTCGTCGATCCCGACGATGTAGTTCAGCGGCTTGATCGCCGAACCGGGTTGTCGCCAGCCCTGGGAGAGGACGTCGAACTTCGGCTCGAACTTCTTGCTGTTGCTCTTGGCGTTGTAACTGGCGCTGCCGACGTAGGCGAGAACCTCGCCGGTCCGGTAGTCGATGATCGCGCCAGCCCCGTTGTGGATGTTATGGCCGCGGAGGGCGAGGATCCAGTTCCATTGCGCCGCGGGGATCTTGTAGGCGCGGAGGACGGCGCGGGAATCCTTCGCGTTCGGGGCGCGGGCGGCAACGAAGACCCATTTCTCGGTGACCGCCTGCATCTTCCAATCGAGGGTCGTCGTGACGCGGTAGCCACCGCTGTCGACTTCGTCGGCGCAATCGTCGACCGATTCGCCGGGGCAGAGGATCGACGCGAGCTGCTCGCGGACCTGCCACACGAAGTGCGCGGCGCGCCACGGCGCCGTGCGCTGGTCGGCGAGCACGACCTCTTCCTGGCGAGCCTGCCGGTAGTCGGCCGCGCTGTACTTGCCCTTCGTCAGGACCGCGAACTGCTGCATCCGGTCGAGGACGTAGTTGCGGCGGATGACGATCTCGGTATCGGACGGGACGACGAGGCGGATCTTGTCCGCGGGGCACTCGGGCTCGGTGCCGTCGGTCGGCTCCGGGAGCGCGACGAGGCACTCCTCCTCGGCGTTCTTCGTGAGGTCGAACTTCGTCGGCGACTGCGGGATCGCGGCAAGGATCGCGACCTCGCCGAGAGTCAGGTCGGCGAGGCTCTTGTTGAAGTAGCTCTTCGCCGCCGCCTTGAGCCCGTAGCTGTGGTTGCCGTAGAAGTTCTGGTTGAGGTACGCGGTGATGATCGCTTCCTTGCCTTCCTGGCCGGGGAAGGCCTCGGTCAGCCGAAGCGACTGGATGATCTCGCGGATCTTGCGGTCATAGAC
>DATBKB010000053.1:0-10504 GCA_036556145.1 Candidatus Limnocylindrales bacterium
GGCAAGTCCGGTTCGTCGGACGCCGGTCAACCGGGCGGAGCGCTCAACCCCGCGACGATCGCCTGGGTCAGGCCCCAGCCCTTGCGCGAGTCGGCCGGGAGGCGGAGGCGGACCTGGTTGCTGGCGAAGGTCAGGTCCGACGGGCGGATGCCGGGGAGCCCCGGACCGGCCAGCAGGCGCATCGCGGTGGCCCGGGTGAGCCCCGCACCGAAACGGACGACGAGCCAGCCCTCCTCACGCGAGATCGAGGCGATCCCGGCCGCCTCGGCCGTCAGCCGCAGCTCGGCCACCTCGACCAGCCTGACGACCGGATCGGGCATCGGTCCGAAGCGGTCGAGCAGCTCCTGGCGGAAGGCGGCGAGGTCACCGGTCGACCGGGCCCTGGCGAGCCGGCGGTACAGCTCGAGCTTCTGCGCCGTCTCGGGGACGTAGGCATCGGGGAGGTATGCCTCGACCGGCAGGTCGACGACGGCCTGCGGTGGCTCGACGACCGGCGCGCGGTCCTCGCGCTTCGCCTTGTGCTGCTCGACGGCCTCGGCCAGCAGCCGCGAGTAGAGGTCGAACCCGACCGCGGCCATGTGCCCCGACTGCTCTCCGCCGAGGATGTTGCCGGCGCCCCGGATCTCGAGGTCGGCCAGCGCGATCTGGAACCCGGCACCCAGCTCCGAGGCGTTGAAGATCGCCTGGAGCCGCTTGCGGGCCTCGTCCGAGAGGCGCTCGCGGCGCCGGTAGAGCAGGTACGCGTAGGCCCGCCGCGACGACCGCCCGACCCGACCGCGGAGCTGGTAGAGCTGGGCGAGCCCGAGCGCGTCGGCGCGGTCGATGATGATCGTGTTCGCGTTCGGGATGTCGAGCCCCGACTCGATGATCGTCGTGCAGACGAGGACGTCGGCACCGCCGCCGGCGAACTGGACCATGACCTTCTCGAGCGAGCCCTCGGGCATCTGGCCGTGGCCGACGACGATCCGCGCGCCGGGGAGCATCTTGCGCAGCTGTTCGGCCTGGGCCTCGATCGTCTCGACCCGGTTGTGGACGTAGAAGACCTGGCCGCCTCGGTCGAGCTCGCGGAGGATCGCGTCGCGGACGAGACCAGCAGAGGCCTCGGCGACGCGGGTCTGGATCGGCAGGCGGTCCTCGGGCGGGGTCTCGATGACGCTGAGATCGCGGACGCCGGCCAGGGCGAGGTTGAGGGTTCTCGGGATCGGCGTGGCCGAGAGCGTAATGACGTCGACCTCGCGCCGGAGCCGCTTCAGTCGCTCCTTCGCCGCGACGCCGAAGCGCTGCTCCTCGTCGACGACGACGAGGCCGAGGTCCTTGAACCGGACGTCCTTCGACAGGAGCCGGTGCGTCCCGATGACGAGGTCGACCGAGCCGTCGGCCAGGCCGCGGATCGTCTCGTCCTGCTCGCGGACGGGCACGAACCGCGACAGGATGCGGACGCTGGCGGGGAAGGCGCCGAACCGGCGGCTGAAGGTGTCGAAGTGCTGGGCCGCAAGCACCGTCGTCGGCACGAGGACCGCGACTTGCTTGCCGTCCTGGATCGCCTTGAAGGCGGCCCGCAGCGCGACCTCGGTCTTGCCGTAGCCGACGTCGCCGACGACGAGCCGGTCCATCGGCCGGCCCGCCTCCATGTCGAGCTTCACCTCGCCGACGGCGCGGAGCTGGTCGACGGTCTCCTCGTACGGGAACGACGCCTCGAGCTCGCCCTGCCACGGCGAATCCGGCGCGTAGGCGAAGCCCGGCGCGTTCGCCCGTGCCGCGTACAGCTCGAGCAGCTCCTCGGCGAGGTCGTCGACGGCCTTGCGGACGCGGGCCTTCGTCCGCAGCCAGTCCGTCCCACCGAGCTTCGAGAGCTGCGGGTTCTCGCCGCCGGAGTAGCGGCTGATCCGTCCGATCTGCTCCACCGGCACGAAGATCTTGTCGCCGCCGGCGAAGCTCAGCTCGAGGTAGTCACGCTCCTCGCCCGATCCACCGCGGCGGAGCATCCGCTCGTAGCGGGCGATGCCGTGATCGATGTGGACGACGAGATCGCCCGGGTTGAGCCGCTCGAGGATGTCGCGCGGCACGACCCGGCGCATGGCCTTCGGCCGGCGGACGCGGACCGAGCCAAAGAGCTCCCGGTCCGTGACGAAGACGAGACCGTCGGGTCCACCGCCGAACCCGTCGTTGAGGCTGCGCTCGACGATCGCGATCGCCGCTGGGGGCGGCGGCTCGGTGAGCGCGGAGACGACGCCGGCAGGATGCCCCGCCTCACCGAGGATCTCGGACAGGCGCATCGCCTGGTCGGACGCGAGGACGATCCGGCTCCCCTCCTCCTGCCAGCGCTCCACGGCCTCGACGAGACGCGCCGCGCGGCCGGGCGGCAGGTCAGGCTCGCGCCAGCCGAACAGGTCGCCGGACGAGAGGCCCCGACCGGCCATCGCGCCGGCAGCCTCGGACTCCCACGTCAGCTCGAGGGTCCTCGACGCGACGAGCCGGCTCTTCCACTCGCGTCGCGGCAGGTACGTCGACGGCCACTCCTTCGGAACCTCGCCAGCCTCGACGAGATCGGTCCGACGCTCGTCGGCCTGGCGCCACAGGAAGTCGGCCGCGTCGTTCAGGTCACCGGGCTCGTCGAGGACGAGCAGCGTTCCGGTCGCGATGTGGTCGAGCCCCGTCGCCGGGGAGAGCCACGGCGCCCACACCTCGGCGGCATCGCCGACGCGCAGGGCGCGCGTGATGGGGCCCTGCGGCTCGCGGCCGTCGTCGGCTCGCGCGGTTTCGGCCCGTGCCTCGCCTTCGAACCTCGCCAGGTCGGCGGTCAGGCGCTCCGGCAGGCGGCTCGCGAGCCGGCCGAGCCGCTCCCGAATTGCGGCGGACCCGTCCGACGGGAGCAGGAACTCGCTCGCGGGCAAGAGCACGACCTCGTCGGTCGCCCGGATCGTCCGCTGGTCGGCCGGGTCGAACGCGCGGACCGAATCGATCTCGTCGCCGAAGAACTCGAGCCGGAGCGGCAGCGGACTCGACGGGGGGAAGATGTCGAGGATGCCGCCCCGGCGCGCGAACTCGCCGCGCCCGGCGACCTCGAGGACCGGCACGTAGCCGAGGTCGAGGAGATCGTGGGCGAGCCGGTCGAGCGAGGCGCGGCTGCCGACACGGAGCCGTCGCGGCTCGGGCGGCAGGTCGTCCGGCGCGATCGTGTGCTGGAGGAGCGCCTGGACGCTCGCGACGAGGATCCGTGCGCGGCCGCTCCGCCACGCGGCGAGGGCCGCGACGCGCGCCGCGGTCTCGTCGGGCACGAGCTCGCTGCGCTCGTAGGCGAGCGCGGTCCGCGGCTCGAGGACCGTCACGGCCTCCGGGTCGCCCAGCCACGCCCCGAGCTCCTCCGCCACGCGATCGCCGATCTCGGCATCGCGTGCCACCCACACGAGCCGCTCGCCGCTCTCGCCAAGCGCGAGCGCCGCCGCGAGGTACGTCTTCGCGCCGTGCGGGACGCTGGTCAGCCCGGCATGCCGGCCCACTCTGGCATCCCCGTCCGCCGCGCCGAGCCGCTCGCGGAGCGACGCAAACGAGCCGGTTGGATGGAGGAGCGGTGGCAGGGCCGAGAGATCCGGGAGCCGTCGCCCGGCCCCGCGCGGTTGCGCCGCCGATCCCGTCGGTCGAGCGACGGGTGCCGGCGCGGCCGCGGGCGGCTTCGGCGCCGGCCGGCGCGCGTCCTCGACCTCCCGATCGACCTCGGCCACGTCGAAGTCGACGGCACGCTCCTCGATCTCGGCGCGGCGCGCAAGCGCATCGGCAACCGCGCGATCGCCGGCCACGCGTTCGCGCCGCCGCTTGCCTCGAACGAGCTGGCTCCGCTCGGACACCGTCAGGCCTCGGGTTCGGCGGGCTTCGGCTTGCGCCAACCGGTGCGCGTGCGCCTGATTCCGTCGGCGCCGGGCGGCCCGTCGACCGCCCCGGGCGGCGCCAGCCGTTCGGTGTCGGCCTGCCGCAGCTCGAACATGTTGAATCGGTTGGCCGCCTTGTTCGTCCCGTGGTTCGCCCACTCCTCGACCGCGTCCGCCGCTGCGTCGAGGAGCTCGCCGATCCGCGCCTTCTCGTCCGGCGCGAACGTGCTCAGGACGTGGTCGACGCCGCCCCGACTCGGCTCACCGATGCCGACGCGAAGGCGACTGAACTTCTCGGTGCCGAGCTCGGCGATGATCGAGCGCAGCCCGTTGTGACCGCCGGCGCTGCCGCCCTCGCGGAACCGCAACCGCCCGAACGGGAGCGCGAAGTCGTCGGCCACGACGAGGAGATCGGTCAGCGGGGCGTGCTCACGGGCGAGGATCTTGCGGACCGCGATCCCCGAATCGTTCATGTAGGTGAGCGGCTTGGCGATCGTCAGGTCGAGGCCGCGATACCGGCCCCAGGCGATTCGCGACGCATCGCGTTCCCGCCCGCCGCCCCAGCCCGCGCGATCGGCCAAACGGTCGAGGACCATCCAGCCGATGTTGTGGCGCGTGCCGGCGTAGCGGTCGCCCGGATTGCCGAGCCCGACGACGATCTTCAATGTTCCTCCGTGTCACGCCCGTCGGCCCGCCCGTCGGCCCGCCGCCCGCGGCGGGTTCCCGGCGGGCACGCCAAATCGCGTCCGCCGACGATCGCCGGACGCCGAACGGGCCCGATCCCGTGTCGGGAGGGCCCTGCGCGGATGGTAGCGGATCACGACCGCCGGGGACGTTCCGCGCTGCCCAAACCGCCTCGTTTGCGTACTACGCGATCGGAAGAACGGTCGCGCGCGCCAAACGCTTCGACGCCGAACTACGCGGTCGGGCTGCGCTGGAGGCGTGGGTAACGCTTCGAGAACGTCCTACGAAGTCGGAGTAGATCGGGCTGCGCGATGCTTGCCGCCAGATGCGCACGTCGATCCTTCTCGACAGCCACTTCGCCTACCACACGCTGGGCAGGCTGCTTCGTCGGAAGCTGCGGACGGCGCAGCTCTCGCTGTCCGAGGCGGTGGTTCTTCGCGTCCTCGCCAGGAATCCACGGGTTACCGTCGCTGCGCTCCGCGTCAGCACCGGTCTGGGTCCGACCACGACGAGCACGCTGTTGCGGCGCCTCGAAGACCGCGGCCTCGTCCGGCGGCGACAGCTCGACAGCGACCGTCGGTGGGTCGTCGTTCGTCCGACCGCGGCGGGCCTCGGAACGGCCACGTTCGTCGACTCGGCGCTCCGCGAGATCGAAGAGCGGATCACAAGTCACGCCTGGGCCACGGCGGAACCCAGTCTCGGGGACCTGGTCGGGATCCTCGCGTACCTCGACGGCTCGAGGTACCGCTCGAAGCTCGACTAGAGGCGACGTCGCGCTCCGAGCCCGAGCAATCGGCGCTCAAGAGATCGCATCGCCGCTTCGTCCGCAGGCCGCGCGTGATCCCATCCGCACAGGTGCAGCGCTCCGTGGGTCACGAGGAGCAACAGCTCGTCGGCCGCCGACCAGCGGACGTCGCCGGTCTGGCCGCCGCGGCCGTCCGACGCCTGGGCGATCGCGCGTGCCACGGAAACGACGATGTCCCCGAGCGGCTGCCGGGCTCCGGGCGGCAGCGGGAACGACGGCGGACGGCTCCGGGTTCGGGCCCCGCGACGTGGAAAGGCCTCGGGCGGGAGGATCGGGAAGGACAGGACATCCGTCGGACCGGACTGGCCCATGTGCTCGGCGTTGAGGCCCGCCAGCTCACGATCGTCGCTGAGGCGAAGACCGACTGACGCCGGCGACGGTGCGCCGGCCGCGTCAAGGGCCGTGGCAACCGCGCGGGCCAGTCGCGCATCGGGCACGACCCGGGGAACGCGCGGTCGGCGGTCGATGTCGACGCGCCACGGCGGCAGGTAGATCGAGCGCATCACCGCGCCCCGGGCCCGCCTCCCGCCGCCCGGCGCGACTCGAGCTCGACGACCTTGTTCTGCGGGTAGGCGATCCGCGTGTGGTACATCCCGAGCAGCTGCCCCACGAACGCCTCGCGGATCCGCTCGATGTCGCGGAGCGTCAGGTCGCACTCGTCGAACTGCCCGTCCGCGAGCCGCTCCTCGATGATCCGCGCGACCATCGCCCGGATCGCCGGCTCGTCACGCGACGAAAGCGAGCGAACGGAGGCTTCGACGCCGTCGGCGAGCATGATCAGCGCCGCCTCGCGCGACTGGGGCTTCGGGCCGATGTGGCGGAACTTGCGCTCGTCGACCGCCTCGGCCGCTCGCCGGCCTTCGACCGTCGCGACCCCGCCGTACGGTGCCGCGGCGGCCTCGCGGGCCCGCGCGATGAAGTACGCCATCGTCGCCGTTCCGTGGTGCTGGGGGATGAAGGCGATCAACGCCTTCGGCAGCTTCGACTTGTAGGCGAGGTCGATGCCGTCGGCGACGTGCTGCTTGAGGATCTGCGCTGAGACTTCGGGCTCGAGCTCGTCGTGGATGTTCTCGCCGCCGGCTTGGTTCTCGATGAACGCGTACGGGTTCGCGAGCTTGCCGATGTCGTGGTAGTAGGCGGCGACGCGGGTGACGAGCGGGTCCGCGCCGATCGCCTCGGCTGCGCGCTCGGCGAGGTTGCCGACCATGATCGAGTGGTGGTACGTGCCCGGCGTCTCGACCAGGAGGCGCCGCAGGAGCGGCTGCGACGGGTTCGCGAGCTCGAGCAGCTGGAAGACCGTGAGGATCCCGAACAGGCTGCCGAGGACCGCGAAGCTGCCGACCGCGGCGACCGCCGCGCCACCGCCCGAGGCCGCGGCCGCTCCCCATAGCTCGGCCACGCCGCGCGCGTCGCGGGCACCGAACAGCGAGAAGACCGAGACGACGAGTGCCTGGACGACGAAGATCGCGAGGCCAGCCTGGACGAAGACCTGGAGGCGATCGCCGCGCCGGACCGCGACGATCCCGGCGAAGCCGCCGAGGAAGACGTACGCCGCCATCTCCAGCGAGTTGCCGTTGACCGCGCCCGCGATCAGCGCGAGCACCGCCATGAGAACCGTGGCCGCGCCGGCGTCGAGCAGCACCGCGATGAGCATCCCGACGGCCGCGACCGGCAGGAGGAACGGGATCGCGGCGCGACCGGCCGTGACCTTCAGGCCGAGGGCCGTCACGACGAGCAGCAGCCCGACAAGCGTCAGGACGTTGTTGCGGTGCCACAGGTCGGGTCGGAAGCGCCAGACCCATGCGAGGAGCAGCCCGACGACGAGCGCGGCGAACAGGAACCACCCGGTCACCGAGGCGACGTCCGGCCCCGTTTCGAGGAGATTCGCAAACTCGAGGACCTCGATGTCGGCCGCGCTGATGGGGTCGCCGGCGCGGACGATGATCTGGCCGGGCAGGATCCGGACCTGGACCGGATCGACGGCCGCGGCGCGCTGGTTGCGAACCTCGTCGGTGAGGGCCTGGCTGTAGCTCGAGTTCGGGACGACGAACGGCCGGATGATCGACTCGGCGAGCAGTCGCCCTTCGTCGCTGAGTGCCTGCCCGAACTGCTTTCCGAGGTCCGCCTTGACCTCGGCGAGGCGCGAGTCGCGGACCTCCGTCCGCTCGATTGTCTCGAGGACACGCACCGACTCGGCCTTGACGGTCGGCCAGTCCTTCGGGTCCAGGGCGAGCAGGATCGCCCGGGCGTCGTCGGACAGCTCCGGCAGGACCTGTTCGAGCGTCGATCGTCGCTCCGCGGCGGGGGTCTCGGCGGCGAACGCGCGGTCGACCGGCGCGAGCTCGCGCCGGAGGGCGCCAACCTGCTCGGCGGAGACGACGAGGGCCTTGTCGATCGAGTAGTCGTACTGCGGCTCGACGTCCGCCCGCGCCCGCCGCCGCTCCGCCTCGGTCCGGACCTCGCTGTCGAACGAGATCGCCGTGCGGGCGACGATGTCGCGGTCGGCCGGGCGGCCCTCCTCGATCCGGAACGCCGGCTGGAGGAAGTCGAAGCCGAGCGCCGCGCCGAGGAGGACGACGAGGACGACCGCGGCGATGCCGAGGCGGCCCGCGTCGCGGCGGGTGAACCGGCGGGGACCGGTGACGCGCTGGGTCAGCACGACGGGTTCAGTGGCGGCCCGCGTCGTGGCCGGCGACGTCGGCGGCAGCGAGCCTTTGCGCGACGAGCTCGTGGACGCGCTTGCCGTCGGCGCGGCCGCGCGTCTTCGGCGAGAGCCAGCCCATGACCTTGCCGATATCCCGGGCCGACGACGCCCCGGTGGCGGCGATGGCCTCGCCGACGAGCGTGGCCAGCTCGTCCTCGCCGAGCGCCTGGGGCATGTACTCCTGGATGATCCGGATCTCCGCCTCCTCGCGCGTGGCGAGGTCCTCGCGATTGCCCTTGCGGAACGCGTCGACAGACTCGCGGCGGGTCTTCACCTCGCGCGTCACGACAGCGAGGTACTCGTCCTCGGTGAGGGGCCGCAGCTCCTTCTTCTCGAGGTTGTACGCCGCGTTGGAGACCATCCGCAGGGTGTCGCGGCGCAGCGCGTCACCCGACCGCATCGCGGCGGTCAGGTCCGTCTGGATCCGATCTCGAAGGGACACCGGAGATGGCACCTCGGGCGGTGGAGGAGGTCCGCCCGCACGGGGCTGGGTCAGCCCTGCGGCGTTCGGGCGTTCTTCTTGCGCTTCGCTTCCTTGCGCTTGCGCTTCACGCTCGGCTTCTCGTAGTGCTCGCGGCGACGAGCCTCCGCGAGGATGCCGCTCTGCTGGATCTTCTTGTTGAAGCGGCGCAGGGCGCTCTCGAACGTCTCGTTCTCACCGACTCGAACTTCGGCCAATCCGGGTTCACCTCCTCGGGCTGCGTCTGGCACGACGCCGGCGTGCTCGTGAGCCCAACGGCACCCAGCGCTCGCCGGGTACGGGGAACCCGGGCGAGGGCTGCGGGAGCATAGCCGAGGCCCGGGAGGGGGTCAAACCGTCCTCCAGGGGTCCTCGGGGGCCCGTCAGCGGCGGCGGGCGAAGTTCCTCGCGAGCTCGCTCGACCAGCGCCGGCCGAGGGCGTCGGCATTGGCCTGGACCCATTCCGGGAACGAGATCGTGCCCCGCGGCCGCTCCTTCGAGGTCAGGAGCCCGCTCGTCAGCTCGCGGATCTCGTCGCCGGTCAGCACGACGTCCCGGACCATCAGCCCGAGCACCTTGGCGCCGAACCGGACGCCCGCGTGCGGCATCGGCAGGACGAGGGCGCGCCCGGCGACGGCCCGGCGGATGATGCCGACGAGCTCGCGATACTCGAGGGTCTCGGGTCCCGCCGCATCGGCGATGCCGCCCGGCCGTCCGTCGGCCGCGTCGAGGCAGATGCGGGCGACGTCCGCGACGTGGACCGGCTGGATCGGGTAGCGGCCGCGTCCGGGCATCGCGAAGACCGGCAGGTGCCGGAGCGACCAGGCGATGTTGTTGACGAGGATGTCGCCGAGGCCATACGTCAGCGTCGGTCGGACGATCGCCCACTCGACCCGTGATGATCGAAGCATCCCCTCGAGCGTGCCTTTGGCACGCACGTACGGCGTGGCGCCGCGCGGATCGGCGCCGACGACGCTGATGTGGACGATCCGCCGCACGCCGGCCTCGCGCGCGGCGGCGAAGAGGACGGCCGAATCGGCGACGGCGCGCTCGAACGTGCGACGGCCGCGCGGGAACCGGATCCAGTACGTGTTGTAGAGCGTGTCGACGCGATCGAGGGCGGCGCCGAGATCGGCCGGTCGTCCGAAGTCGAGCGGCGCGACGGCGAGATGTGGCGCCAGGGGATCGTCCGGTGCCGGGCGGCGGTGCGTGAGCGTCACGACGCGATCCCCCCGGGCGAGAAGCGCCTCGGCGATGGCGCGGCCGGTGAAGCCGAAGGCGCCGGTGACGGCGTGGGTTCGGCCCGTCGCCGGCTGGCCCGTCAGCGCGTCCACGGCGAGAGCTTCCGCCGTGTCGCCCGACGCGGTCAAGGCTCGTCGGAGTGGTTCGGTTGGGACGACCGTCCCGGTCGGGCATCGTACGATCGGCCCGATGGAGACCCTGCTCGACCTCGTCGAGCGAGCCTGCCGCGACCACGCCGATCGGCCCGCCCTCAGCGTCCGGGGCGAAGGCGGTGACACGGCGACCTGGAGCTACCGCGAGCTCGACCTCCGCGGCCGGCTCGCGGCGTGGCGGTTGCGGGCGCTGGGTCTCGAGGCGGGCGACCGACTCCTCACCTGGGGCCCATCGACTCCGGATCTCGCCGCCGTCTATCTCGGGGCGATCCGGGCCCGCCTCATCCTCGTGCCGCTCGACCTGCGGATGAGCCGTGACGCCATCGCCGCGCTCGTCCGCAGTGCCGAACCGCGACGCCTCGTCCTGGGGACGGGGCGGGACGCGCCGGATCCCGCCGCGGCGGGCCTGTCTGACCTGCCGACGACGACCGTCGACGAGCTCGCCGCGCCGGCCGATGCGACGTTCGCGCCGGATTGGGAAGCCCAGGTCGCCGGGTGGGATCGACCGAGGCCCGACGACATCTGGGACCTCATCTACACCTCGGGCACGACCGGGACGCCGAAGGGCGTGATGCTCGCCCACGACAACAT
>DATBKB010000054.1:0-11209 GCA_036556145.1 Candidatus Limnocylindrales bacterium
GAGACGTACGACTCGGTGATGGTCCGGCGCGACCTCGAGGCGGAGGGCGGATTCGCCGAGTTCTTCCGGCGGCCGGGCGATCGGGAAGTCGTCGCCGCGAGGACGGCGACCGAGACGGCCGGCGCGCTCGGTCTCGTCGACGGCATGGGCCAGCTGAACACGCGGGTGCCGCTCGTCGGCAAGGTGCCGCCGTGGCGCCAGCCGCCGAAACCGGAGGACCCGAACGCGCCGCGACCGTTCGCCTGGCTCCGGGACCCCGCCGAGGGAGATACGGAGGGCCGGGCGCGGGCGACGGGGGAACCTTCGGCGGGCGCGTATCGCACCCATGCATGGTCCGAGCCTGAAGGGAACGCACAGGCGGCCGCGTCGGCTGGCTTGTCGGACCGCGCCGGCCGTGGCAGCCATGGGCGCGATACGGCACGTGATAAGGCCGGCCAAGGCGACGCGCTCACGCGCCCAGCAGTCATGGGTGCGATATCGGACGGCGTTAGGCGATCCCACCGGGCTTCGGACTCGGGGACGTGGGACGCGGCGCCCGAGTCGCCGCCGTCGATCCGGTTCGGCGGGCGCGAGGACGACGAGGGCGGGCCCGGCGACACCCCGGCGAGCGTCCGCTGGCTGCGCGCCGGTCGCGGGACCGGCTACCCGAGTTCCTCCCGGCGGGCGGTATTCCAGGAAGGAATACCGAACGCGCAGGACGGCCGCGTCGGGGCTGGCGAAGGGCCCCCGGGTGACGCCGCATTCCAGGAAGGCCTACAGCGTCCCGAAACCGGTGGATCGGCGCTCGAGAAGCGGCGCCAGGCGAGTGGACGGTCCGGCGACGGAGGCGTTTCGGCGCCTGATACGCCTTCTCTGCATACGGCGGGCCGGAACGGCGCGGCCGCGGGCACGGAGGAGATTGCAGGACGGGCGGATAAGCCTTCTGTGCATACAGCCCCAGGTGAGCGTCCCGGGTTCATCGACGGTCGGAGGCTCGATCCCGAGAGCGGCGAGCTCGAGCCGCCGGATCGGACGGTCGACCGGCTCGGGCGGCCGAACCACTGGGACACGGATGCGACCCGTAATTCGGTGGCGCGTGTGGAGCCCGAACCGGAGCCGCAGCCCCGTGGCGGCTCGACGGTCGGGCTCTCGGACTGGGAGCGCTGGCTCGAGTTCTGCGCCAGGATCGACGGCTTCCCGCGCCACCTGAGCATCCATTCCGGGGGCATGCTCGTGACCGCCGCGCCGCTCATCGACATCGCGCCGCTCGAGCGGGCGACGATGCCCGGCCGCGTCGTCGTCCAGTACGACAAGCGCGACGTCGAGACGCTCAAGCTCATCAAGCTCGACCTGCTCGGTCTCGGGATGCTGGCGGCGATGGACGAGACGCTCCAGCTCATCGAGCACGACTGCGCGGTCTGCCTCGACCTCGACCGCATCCCCGAGGAGATCCCCGAGGTCTTCGCGATGCTCCAGGCGGCCGACACCGTCGGCGTCTTCCAGGTCGAGAGCCGGGCCCAGATGCAGACGCTGCCGAAGTCGAAGCCGGGCAGCCTCGACGATCTTGTCGTCGAGGTCGCGATCATCCGGCCCGGCCCGATCCAGGGCAACGCGGTCCATCCGTTCCTGCGGCGCAAGCAGGGCCTCGAGCCGGTGACCTACCTCCACCCGAGCCTCGAGCCGATCCTCGAGGACACCCTCGGCGTGATCCTCTACCAGGAGCAGGTCATGCGGATCGCGATCGACGTGGCCGGGTTCACGCCGGCCGGCTCGGACGCGTTTCGGCGGGCGATGGGCACGTGGCGCTCGACGCGCGAGATGGAGAAGCTCCACGTCGAGTTCGTCGAGGGCTGCATCCGCAAGGGTCTGGCGCCGGACGATGCCGAGGAGCTCTTCCGGCAGTGTGCCGCGTTCGCGAGCTTCGGCTTCGCGAAGTCGCATGCCGCGGCGTTCGCGAAGACGGCGTACGAGTCGTCGTTCCTCAAGCTCTTCTATCCGGCCCAGCTGCTCGTCGGGCTCATCAACGCCCAGCCGATGGGCTTCTACCCGGTCGAGGTGCTCGTCAACGACGCGAAGCGCCACGGCGTGACGGTCCTGCCGGTCGACGTCAACGCGAGCTCGTACAAGACGACGACCGAGTGGGTGGGGCGGCCCGGCTGGGCGCTCGCCGGTGCGGCCGGCGACGACGGCTCGGCCGATGGCGACGTTGGCGAGCCACTCCCCGACGACTGCGGCGTGACCGAGCGGGCGCGGCCGGTCCGCTCGTCGAGCTGCATCGTGCCGACCGCCGCGGCGCGCGATCGGTGGGCGGCCGAGAACGCGGTCGGGTGGGGCGTGCGCCTCGGGCTGTCGCTGGTCAAGGGGATCGGCGAGCAGCACGAGGCGCTCCTCGACACCGAGCGTGCCCGCGGTCCCTATCGGTCGCTTGCGGACGTTGTCGAGCGAACCGGACTCGGCGAGGAGGTCATCGAGCGCCTCATCCGCGTCGGGGCGCTCGATTCGCTGGGCCGGCCGCGGCGCGAGCTCCTCTGGCAGCTCCGCGAGGTCGCCGGCGCGTCACGCGGCCCGGACGGTCCTGCCGCGGGGCGGCCGATGAGCGTCCGGCTGCCGGCGACCCCGGCGCCGGCCCTGCCCGCGATCACCGAGACGGAGCGGCTCGGCGACGCGTACGCGGTCGTCGGGCTCGATGCGAAGCGGCAGGTCGTAGGGCTGTTCAGGTCGGCGCTCGATCGGCTCGGAGCCGTGACGAACGCCGCGCTGTCGGAGCGGCGGCCGGGGCGAATCCGGATCGGTGGTCTCGTCGTCACGCGCCAGCACCCGATGACCGCCAAGGGCACGGTGTTCCTCGCGCTCGAGGACGAAACCGGGATGGTCAACGTGACGCTCTGGCCGGACACGTGGGCGCGGTTCCGCGGCGTCGTTCGGCGTCACGCGCTGCTGCTCGTCGACGGCGAGCTGCAGCGTGAACGGAACGTCGTCAACGTCGTCGCCCACGACGTGCGGTCGATGGTCGAGGCGGCGAACGCGGTCGGCGGCCCGGAGACGCCGGACGGTGTGCGCCAGCTGGGCCACGCCGGGATGCGGCGGCTCGGCTAGGGCGAGCGGCGACCCCGTCAGGCGGCTAGCGGCGGCGCTGGTTGCCCCGGCCGCGCTGCGGTTGCTGCCGGCGCTGCCCGCGGTTCGGGTTGGCGTAGGCGAGGAAGCGCCGGTACCACGCGGCGGCCGCTCCGAAGATGACGCCGGCCGTGGGCGAGAGGATGAGTGCATACGAGACCGTGTCGCCGAGCTGCTGCGGGGATGGAGTGCCGCCCTGGCCGGACGCCGTGGGACTCGGCGCGGCGCTTGGGGCAGCACTCACTCCAGCGGAGCCCGCGGGCGAAGCGCTTGTCGGTGGCGACGCGGCGGGCGATCCAGTGGCCGCCGATCCGCTCGGCGCGGGCGATCCGCTCGCCGTTGCCGGCGACCCACTGGGTGACGGGCTTGAACCTGGAGCGCCGGTCGGACCGAGCGCGCCCGCGGAGACCGCGGCGACGAGGATCGCGAGGGCGATGGCTCCGAACAGGCCGGCAATCGCGCCGGTGAGATAGCTCGCCCGCGGCGCGAGGAAGCCCGAGAGGAAGATCGCGCCGATTGGTGGCGGAACGACGAAGTACTGGTAGAGGAAGAAGGAGATCGCGTCGGTGCCGCGTGTGGCGATGAACAGTGCGGCCGTCCCGAGCGAGATCGCGGCCGGCAGCCAGACGCTGCGATGGAGCAGCAATCGCGGGAGGGCGGCGAGGTCCTCGCGGAGGTTTGCCGGGCGGAAGGCCGCGCGGAACGCCGTGCCGAGACCCGGTCGCGGCGGCGGTTCGTCGGCCGGGCGGCGGAGGGGCTGGCGACCGGGCGGTTGCGGCCCGCGGCGGGCGGTGGGAGCGGACGAGGCGGTCGAATCGGCGTCCTCGTCCTCGAGCGGCGTCTCGCCGGCGGCTTCGGCCGCCATGCGCGCCCGGTAGCGGCGCCGGGCCTCGGCGCGGTTGGTTCGCTTGGCGCGGGCCACGACTCCTCCTGGGCTCGCTGTGGACGGGGGCGCCATCGTAGTGGATTCGCAGCCCGGCTCCGCGAGGGCCCGTTCGCGGTGAGCGGCCGGTAAGGCACGGTGGAGCGGCCGCGAATGTCCGGTTGAGGGCCCGGAGAGCGGCCCTTGCTACAACGGCTCTCTCGCCAGCCGCCGATCGCCCTCCCGCCGGAGGAGATCGTCGATGGATCGCGCGCCCCGCGCGATGGCGCTCGCGCTCGTCGCGACGTTCGTCATGGCCTCGGTCGTTGTCGCGGGGTTCCGCGCCGGACCGGCCACCCGGCCGCTGCTGGCGGGCGTGTCATGGCCGCCGTCGACGCTGCTGCTGTCGGAGGTCATGACGGGCGGCGCGTCGGCATCGGATGAGTTCGTCGAGGTGGTCAACGCGGGTCCCGCCGCGGTGGATCTCGTCGGCCTCGAAATTGCGTACATCACGGCATCGGGCTCCACGGTGACACGCAAGGGGACCTGGGTCGCGTCGCTGCCGCTCGAGCCCGGGCGTCGTGTACTGCTCGCGAACGCGGCCGGAGCGTTCGCGACGATCGCCGACGCGACCTGGACCGGCGGCCTTGCGGCGACCGGCGGCGCGCTCGTGCTGCGGCCGATCGGCGGCGCACCGATCGACGCCGTCGGCTGGGGCGCTGCGACGACCGCGTTCGTCGAGGGTGCGGTGATGGTCGCGGCGGCGCCCGGATCGAGCATCGAGCGGCGGCCGGGCGGCGCGGCCGGCAACGGCGCCGACACGAACGACAACGCGACGGACTGGTTCGTCCAGGCCGTGCCGACGCCGCAGAACCTCGCGGCGCCGCCCGCTCCAGACCCGGCGTCCGAACCGACCCCGACGCCAACGGCCACCGCAAGCGCCGAACCGACGCCGGTCCCGACGCTGACCCCGACGGTGACCCCGACGGCGACCCCGGCAGCGACCCCGACCCCGACGGCGACGCCGACGCCGATCCCGAGCCCGGCGCCCGATCCATCCGCTGCCGCCGTGCCGATCGCCGACGCGCGACTCGCTCCGCATGGGGCCGAGGTGACGATCGCCGGCACGTTGACGACCGCGCTCGGCGCAATCGAGTCCGGGCATGGCGCGTTCGTCGAGGACTCGACGGGCGGAATCGCGATCTACGTGGCGACCGCGGTGACGGAAGGCCCCCCGGCCGGCGCGACGATCGTCGCCACCGGCGTCGTCGACGACCGCTTCGCCCAGCGCACGCTGCGCGTCGACGTGGGCGCCATCGTCACCGTCGGTTCGGCGGCGCTGCCGGAAGGCGTCGCGGTGGCGACCGGCGACGTGGCCGAGACACTCGAGGGGCGGCGGGTCCGCGTCACGGGCACGACGGTCGGCGCGCCCACGGCCATGGCCGATGGCACCGGCCTGCTCCTCGACGACGGCACCGGATCGCTTCGAGTGGTCGTCGCGCCCTCCGCGCTGGGCGCCGTCGCGATTCCCTCTGCGACGCGCGTCGTGGCGCTCGGCCCCGTCGGGCAACGGGACAGCAGCGGAACCGGGTCCACCGGCTACCGGGTGCACGTCACGAACTCGGGCGACTTCGCGGTCCTCGCCCCCGAGGCGACGCCGACGCCCGAGCCGACTGCCGCGTCGACTCCGGCACCGACCGCGACCCCAACGGCGACCCCACATGCGACGGCGACCCCGGCCCCGACTCCGACACCCCAGCCGACCCCGATCGCGATCGCCGACGCTCGTCGCGCGAACCTCGGTGACGTCGTCCACGTCGCAGGCGTGGTGACGGCCGATCCAGGCCGTCTCGGCTCGGCGGCACTCATTCCGGTCCAGGACGCGACGGGCGCGATCGTCGTCCATCTGCCAAGCGGCACAATGGTGCCGGCCCGCGGCCGGCGCATCGACGTCAGCGGCACCCTCGCCGCGCCATACGGGCAGCTCGAGGTACGGCCCACGGTCGCCGGCATTCGCGTCGGCGAGATGTCGTCGCTCCCTGCTCCACTCGAGATCCGCGGCGCGGACCTCGGCGAGGCCGTCGAGGGCCGCCTCGTGACGATCGCCGGCACCGCCGACGCGAAGCCGCACAAGTCGGAGAGCGGTGACCTGTCGTTCACGATCACGGCCGAGGACGGTCGGACCGTCCGGGTCCTTGCCGATGCCACGAGCGAGCTGACGACGAAGGCCATCGCCAGGGGCGCGACGTACCGGCTCACCGGGATTGCCGGGCAGCGAGCGACGGGCAAGGGCCGGCTCGACGGCTATCGCCTCTGGCTCCGCGGTGCGGCGGACATCGTCGCGACGACCGGGCAGGCGACCTCGTCGCCGGGCGCGTCGACGACGCCGAAACCGCCCGGGCCGGTTGCCCGCACGATCGCCGGCGCGCTCCTCGTCCGCGAGGCGGACGTGACCATCGACGCCATCGTCACGACCGACGCGACGCTCCTGGACTCGACCGGGCGAAGGATCGTCGTCCAGGACGCAACGGCGGCCATCGAAGTGCTCGTCCCGGCCGGGGCGACGCCGCCGGCCGTCGGGACCCGTGTCGAGGTGACGGGCCGGGTCGTCCGGGCGTACGGCGCGCCGCGGTTGCGCGCGGCCGAGCTCGAGGTCCGCGACGGTGGCCGTGCCCAGCAGCCGGCCGAGCTGCGCCGCGCCCCGGGGCCGGCCCACGAGTGGCGGCTCGTCCGCGCGAGCGGCACGCTGGTCGACGTCCACCGCCTCGGCAGTCGCTGGCGCGCGGAGCTCGTCCTCGCCGGCACGCGTGTGCCGATCGCCGGCCTGACCGGCGCCGGCATCCCGGCCTCGATGCTCGTCGAGGGCCGGCGGGCGACGATCGTCGGCATCGTGCGCCGGCCATACCCGTCGGCCACCGACCGGCGGTTCGCGATCGTGCCGCGCTCCAGGGCGGATGTCGCGATCGGGCCGGCGGAGCCGGCGACGAGCGGCCGCGGCACCAAGCGGCCGGGCGCAGGGGCCGGGGCGTCATCGGCCGGCCCGCTCGATGTCGATCTCGCCCGCCTCGGAGGTTATGTCGGCAAGGACGTCCGCGTCGGCGGCCTGGTCGTCGAGCTGGTCCAGGACGGCGTGACGCTCGACGATGGCACGGCGGTCGGTCGCGTCGTCCTGCTCGACGAGGCGGCCGAGTACCTGCCGCTCCTCGAGCCCGAGGACGCGATCAACGCCACGGGTCGCGTGGAGAAGCGGGGCACGGAGCTCGTCGTGGTCGTGCGCGACCCGGCCAGGCTCGCGCGCGTCGGCGACGTCCCCGAGCCGGCGATCGCGACGCCGGCCCGTCCGAGCCCGATCGCGACGGCGCCAGGCGCCGCCGGACCGAGAGCGGCGACGGCGGACCCGTTCGGCCTCGGCCTGCCCGGCACGGCGACGGTGGCCACGCTCGCGCTGGTCCTGGCCGCGTCCCTTGGGGTGACCCTATTGCGGTCTCGCCTCGCCCGGAACCGGCTCCTGGCCCGTGCCACCGCCCGTGTGGCGCAACTGGCGGCCCGAACGAGCCCACGTTCGAGCCGATCGTCCGGTCCGGGGAGCGGCAATCCTGCCCACGGCTGACGGGTCGGGCGACCGTCCCCAACCACCCCGGACCCCACCCAGCCGCTCGCCGTCTTGGCCTCGCCCAGCCCGCCGCTGAGCACGAATCGTGCGTGGCCGTGCTTGACGCTCTCGAAAACCCGGGACTATCCTCTCGCGGTTCCGCGCTCCCCTGAGCGTGACTCCAGGAGAGGTGCAGGGTCTTGCCGAACGCGGATCCCCGCGTTGCACTCCCAACCGGCGAACGGCAATACCACATCGGACTCGGCCCGGGTGAGCTGGCCGAGTACATCCTTCTCCCCGGTGACCCCGATCGAACGGCCCGGATCGCGACCCGGTTCGACTCCATCGAGCTGGAGCAGCGGCATCGGGAGTTCGCCTCGGTCACCGGAACGTTCAAGGGCATGCGGATGTCCATCGTGTCGACCGGGATCGGCACCGACAACGTCGAGATCGCGGTGGCCGAAATCCTCGCGATCACCGAGCGACCCACGTTCATTCGGGTCGGATCCTGTGGGGGTCTCCAACCGGAGATGCAGCTCGGCGACCTCGTCGTGTCGACCGGGGCGGTACGCCTGGAGTCGACGACGAGCTATTTCGTCCACGACGGCTACCCGGCCGTTGCGGATTACGAGGCGGTACTCGCGCTCCTGGAGGCAGGCGCCCGTCTCGGACATCGAATACACGTGGGGCTGACGGCTACGGCGCCCGGCTTTTTCGGAGCGCAGGGACGCCCGATTCCGCAGCTTCCCATCCGCTACCCTGATTTAGCCGAGGAGATGGCCCGGCAGCGGGTCCTGAATTTCGAGATGGAGGCCTCGGCCCTCCTCGTCCTCGCCAGCCTCGCCCGTTGTCGGGCGGGTGTCGTCTGTGCGGTCTACGCGCAGCGCTCGACCGGCGACTTCGTCACCGGGGCGGCCAAGGACGCAGCCGAGGCAGCGTGCGTGGAGACGGGGCTCGAGAGCCTCCTGATCCTCGCCGAGATGGACGGCCAGAAGCGGGACGCCTCCACGGACCGCTGGCGGCCGTCGCTGTGGAAGCAGCCCTCGCGGAACTAGACGTCGCGAACGAGCTGTATCACCAAATCAACCGTCCGCAGCGGATTCGGGACAAGGGTTCCCGGGACGCACGAGTCGCAAGGAGGAACCCGATGGCCGAAGCCTATTGCGTCAAGGACAAGCAGAAGGTCGAAGTCCAGAACGCCCAGCGGATCACGATGAAGAACGGCAAGCCCGCCCTTCAGGGCACGTGCCCGATCTGCGGCGGCAAGGTCTTCAAGATCGGCGGCTGACGCAGGCTCACATCGAATTCCGAAGACCCCCGCCGGGCAACCGGCGGGGGTCTTTGCTGTCTACGATGCGTCGGTGACTGCAACGGCGGCTTCGACGAGCGCCCGCTCCCGGCCGAGGACGGTCGAGGGACCGGTCCTGGCGCTTGATCTCGGCGCGAGCCGGATCCGTGTGGCCGGGGTGGGACCGGACGGCCGGCTCTTCGCCCGCGACGCCGGCCCGACGCCGGGGGAGGCCGGGCCGGATGCGGTCGTCGCCGCGTGCATCGGGCGGTTGCGGGGCGTTGTCGCGGCGCTCGACGCGGGAACTCGATCGGCGCTGGTCGGGATCGGCCTTTCGGCACCCGGTCCGCTCGACCCGCATCGCGGCATCCTCGTCGAGCCGCCGAACATCGGGCCGGGATTTCGCGATGTGCCCTTCGCGGAGCCGATCGCCCAGGCCCTGAACCTGCCGGTCCGCCTCGAGCGGGACACCCACGTCGCCGCGCTCGCCGAGCAGGCGTTCGGCGCCGCCCGAGAGGCCGAGCACTTCCTCTACATCACCGTGTCGACCGGGATCGGCGGCGCGATCGTCGCCGCCGGCGAGCTCTACGGCGGGGCCGACGGCGTCGCCGGCGAGATCGGCCATATCCCGGTCGGGATGCCGGAGGTCGCGTGCATGTGCGGCACGGCCGGCCACCTCGAGGGCGTGAGCTCAGGGAGCGGGATCGCCCGCCAGGCCGCCATCGCGATCGCGGCCGGGCGAGCCACCGGCCTCCGGGAGCGGGCCGAGCGGATTGCCCCCGCGCAGCTGGACGCCGCCCAGGTCGCGGAGGCCGAGGCAGCCGGCGACCCCGACGCGGCCGCGATCATGGGCCGTGCCCGCCAGGCCTTCGCCGCCGCGCTCATCGGCCTCGTCAACGTGTTCAATCCGGAGCTCGTGGTCGTCGGTGGCGGCCTGGCGCGGGCGCAGGGCGAGCGCTGGCTCGGCCCCGCCCGCCGGGCCGTCGAGGAGGGTGCGTTCCGGATCCCGCGCGACCGGGTTCGGATCGTCCCCGCCGCGCTCGGTGACGACGTCGGCCTCGTCGGCGCGCAGCCACTCCTCGCCCGCTCGTCGTTGCCGGTGCGGTCCTAGCGCGGGCGGCGCGGGCGGCGCTGGAGGGCCCGGCAGGGGCCTCTGCTAGAATCCCGGCCGCATTTCCACGACTGATTCCCGCGCGTCGCGCGAGCGTTCGACGATCCCCTGGGGGGCCCGCCGCTCGGCCCGCGGCGCCAACCGCGCACCTGGAGGAGCCCGATGGCAGTCCGTGTCGGCATCAACGGCTTCGGCCGGATCGGCCGCCAGTCGCTCAAGGCGATGATCGAGCGCACCCCGCAGGTCGAGGTCGTGGCGGTCAACGACCTGGTCGACACCGAGATGAACGCGCTCCTCTTCAAGCACGACTCGACGTACGGCGCCTACGACGGCTCCGTCGAGGCGCGGGGCGAGAACCTCGTGATCGACGGCCGCGAGATCAAGGTGCTCAAGGAGAAGGACCCGGCGGCGCTGCCGTGGCGGGATCTCGGCGTCGACATCGTCCTCGAGTCGACCGGCCTCTTCACCGACGCCTCGAAGGCGAAGGCGCACCTCGACGCCGGAGCGACGAAGGTCGTCATCAGCGCGCCGGCGAAGGGCGAGGACATCACGGTCGTCCTCGGCGTCAACGAGGAGCGTTACGACCCGGCCGCGCACCACATCATCAGCAACGCGAGCTGCACGACGAACTGCCTCGCGCCCGCGGCGAAGGTCGTCCACGACACGCTCAAGATCCAGCGCGGGCTGATGAACACGATCCACAGCTACACGAACGACCAGCGGATCCTCGACGTCGCCCACAAGGACCCGCGCCGGGCGCGATCGGCCGGCCAGAACATCATCCCGACGACCACCGGCGCGGCGAAGGCGCTCGCGCTCGTCATCCCCGACCTCAAGGGCAAGTTCGACGGCTTCAGCCTGCGCGTCCCGACCCCGACGGTCAGCGTCGTCGACTTCACCGCCGAGGTGTCGCGCCCAACGTCGGTCGAGGAGGTCAACGACGCGTTCCGGAAGGCCGCGGCCGGCCCGCTCGACGGAATCCTCGGTGTGTCGGACGAGCCACTCGTCTCCTCGGACTTCCGCGGCGATTCCCGCTCTTCCATCGTCGACTCGGCCTCGACGATGGTCCTCGGCGGGACGATGGTCAAGGTCATCGCCTGGTACGACAACGAGTGGGGTTACAGCTGCCGCGTCGCCGACATCATCGGCTACGTCGCCGAGCGCTTGCCCTCGAAGTCGGGCGCGAAGCGGCCGGCCGAGCCGGCTCGCGCCTGATCGAACGACGGAGCGAGCCGCGCGCACGTGGACAAGCTGACCGTTCGT
>DATBKB010000055.1:0-20243 GCA_036556145.1 Candidatus Limnocylindrales bacterium
CGCGGTCCTCGAGGCCGCGACCGAGCAGGATTTCGGCGACCTGCCCTACTTCGCACGGCGCCCGGCGACCTTGGCCGGCACCGCGATCGACGTCTCGCGAACCGGCTACACGGGCGACCTCGGCTACGAGCTGTGGATCCCCGCGCCCAAGGCGCTCAAGGCCTGGGACGCCCTCGCCGCGGCCGGCAAGCCGTTCGGCCTCCGTCCGGCCGGGATGCTCGCCCTCGACGTCGTCCGCCTCGAGGCCGGCCTCATCCTGCTGGAGGTCGACTACACGTCGGCGCGCCACGCGATCAACCCCGACCAGAACTACTCGCCCTTCGAGATCGGCCTCGGCCGGCTCGTGAACTTCGACAAGGGCGACTTCGTCGGCCGGCTCGCGCTGGAGCGTGAGCGCCGGCGGGGCGGCCCCGGGCGGCGGCTCGTCGGCCTCGAGCTCGACTGGTACGGTATCGAGCGGCTCTACACCGAGCAGGGGCTGCCGCCCGCGATCTCGCCGGCCGTCGATCGCGAGACGGTGCCGGTCTTCGCCGAGCGCGCCGGCCAGGTCGGGAAGGCCACGAGCCGCGGCTGGAGCCCGATCCTCAAGACCGCGATCGCCCTCGCCTCGGTCCCGCCGAGCTACGAGCGGCTCGGCAGCCGCGTCGAGGTCGAGTGGACCGTCGAGGGCCGCCGCGGCCGCGTGCCGGCGCACGTCGTGAAGCTGCCGTTCCTCGACCTCGAGCGGAAGCGGGCTTGATGACCGATCGCGACCGACCGGCCGGCGCCCGAACCCGATCGTCGGCGGCCGATTGGGACGGGGCGTACCTGTCGGGCCAGGCGCCGTGGGACGTCGGCCACCCCCAGTCGGTCTTCATGCGTCTCGCGGACGCCGGCGCGCTCCGGTCGCCGGTGCTCGACGCCGGCTGCGGCACCGGCGAGCACACGATCTACTTCGCGACGCGGGGGCTGACCGCGGTCGGCGTCGACATCAGCGGGGTCGCGATCGAGACGGCGCGGCGCAAGGCCGCTGAGCGCGGCGTCGCGGCGGAGTTCATCGTCCACAACATCCTCGACCTCGAGTCGCTCGGGCAGGAGTTCCGGACGGTGGTCGACTCGGGGGCCTTCCACGTGTTCGACCACCCGACGCACATCGCGCGCTACGTCGCCGGCCTCCGGGCGGTCCTCGAGCCCGCCGGCGAGCTTTACCTGCTGTGCTTCTCGGACGCGCAGCCGGGGACGTGCGGGCCGCGCCGCGTCAGCGAGGCCGACCTGCGCGCGGCCTTCGGCAATGGCTGGTCGATCGCCTCGATCGAGCCGGCGAGCTTCGACGTGAACCCGCCGATCGGCCCGGCGAAGGCGTGGCTGGCCCGGATCGTCAGGCTGGCCGACGTGCCCGCGGAGGTGCCGGCGGAGGCCCTCCCTCCGGCCGCGCTGGCGCTCTCCTCAGCCGCCCCGGCTTCCGGGGCTCCCGATCAGGTCAGCGCCGGACCGTCGTCCCCCGCCCCATCAAGGCGCGGTACGCGAAGACGGCGATGAACGCGCCGACGATCGCGACGATCGCGGGAATGACGTCGAGGTTGTTGAAGTTCCCGTTCGTCAGCTGGCTGGCGATGAAGCCGCCAATGAGCGCGCCGACGATCCCGAGGAACACGTGCCCGATGACCCCCAGTTGCTCGTCTCCCTTGATGAAGGTGCCTGCGACATAACCGGCGATCGCCCCGAGCACGAGCCAAGCCGCGAGTCCCATTCGTCTCTCCCGAGCGTGTTCCGTCCCGCTGGGGCGGGACCTCGACCAGTATGCCGTCCCCGGCGGCCCGGTCGCGCGCCGCCTGCGCGCTCACCCCGCGCTCACCTCGCGAACGCGGCGAACGGGTTCCCCGCGGTCAGGATCGTGATCGTGGGATCGTCCACGCCTGCGACGCGGAGTTTCGGCACGAACGTGTCGAGCAGGTACGTGTACGGCCGTGGCGTCCCGCCGCCCGGCTGGGCGGGGTCGTACGAGCCCCGGTCCTGGCTGAGCAGGACGCGGCCCCCGAGGCCGGCGTCCAGCGCCGCCCGGATGCGGTCGAGGAAGTACTCGTCGGCGATGTCGTCCGCGCCGACGGCGTCGTACTCGATCCATGCGCCGCGGCGCGCGACGTCGAGGTGAAGCGCGCTGTCGGGCTCCGCCTGGGTGTGAATCCACACGAACCGCTCGGGCGGGTGGCCGACACGGCCGAGGATCTCGAGCTGCTCCTGCACGACGCCGCCGCGGATCGTGTGGCTGCCGATGACGGCGTTCGTCGCCCGCGCGGCGCGCCCGGCAGCGCGCAGGATCTTCGTCTCGGTCTGCGTCAATCCGTCGTCGCCGGCGCTGAGCTTGATCCAGCCCGCCCGCACATCGGAATCCTCGATCCCGACGTCGAGCTCGCGCGCCATCCAGGTCGCCAGGTCGTCCTCGCTCGCCTCGTGCGCCCAGCGCGGGATCCACGGTTCGCGGTAGATCCCGGTCGGCACGACGATCGGAAACGCGGTCGCCTCGGACACGGCTCGCAGGATGTCGACCCGCCGACCGACGCCGACCGTGCTCGCCTCGACGATCGCGCCCACGCCGGCGGCGCGTGCCCGCTCGATCTCGGGCGCCATGAGCGCGACGACATCGGCCGGATCCGCGTCCGCGTAGCCCGGCTGGTCCCACGTCCGAAGGTCGACGAAGACGTGCTCGTGCGGCAGGATCGTGCCGACCTCGTCGGCGGTCCTCGGCCCGAGCGTCGTGATGAGCTGCGGCGTCACCACAGCGTCCGCTCCGCGTGGGTCTCGAGGCGCTCGAGCGCCTCGGGCAGGTTCTCACGGCCGTAGCCGAGGCGGAAGTGGTTGCCCGGGTAGCCGAATTGGGACGCCGGGAGCAGCAGCACGCCCTCGGCTTCGACCAGCTCGGCGGCGAAGCGGTCGATCGGCACGTCGCCGAGCAGCCGCGGGAAGGCCACCGAGCCGGCGCGTGGCGGGACCCACGCGAAGCGCGCCGACTGCCGCCGGAAGAAGCCGTCGAGAAGCTCGAGGTTGTCGGCGACGATCCGCAGCGAGCGGGCCAGCACCCGGTCGCGCGCCCGCAGCGCGATGAGCGCCAGGATCTCCGACGGCGCCGACGAGCAGATCGTCGTGTAGTCCTTGAACGACGCGCACTTCGCGAGCAGCGCTTCGTCCCGCGTCGCCAGCCAGCCGATCCGGAGGCCGGCCAGGGCGAACGACTTCGACATGACGCCGAGCGAAATTCCCTGGGCATACATGTCCGCTCCGGGCATGAGCGCGTCGCGCTCGTCGCGCTCGAGGAACCGGTACACCTCGTCCGAGAGCAGCTGGACACCGCGGTCGGCCAGCTCATCGCCGAGGCGGGCCCACTCGGCGTGCGTCGGCAGCATGCCGGTCGGGTTGTGCGGGGCGTTGACGACGACGAGCCGCGTCGTCGGTCGGAGCGAGCCGATGAGCCGCTCGACGTCGAGCGACCAGCCGTCCGACTCGTGGAGCTCGTGGAGCGTCACGTCTGCGCCCGAGGCGCGAGCGACCTCGTACAGCGACTGGTAGCCCGGCCAGGTCACGACAACGTGATCGCCCGGCCCGACGTGGACGTTGACGAGGCAGAAGATCGCCTCTTCCGCGCCGGCGAACACGAGCACCTGGTCCGGCGAGACGTGCTCGTAGAGCTCGGCGATCTCGGCGCGAAGCGCCGGGTGCCCGGTCGATTCGGTGTAGCCGAGCCGCAGTCCTTCCCACAACGCGCGCGTCTCGTCGTCGGCGAGGGCGAGCAGGTCGGCCATCGGATAGCCCTCGACGTCCGACGCGCAGAGCAGGTAGCGGACGGCGAACTCCCAGCGGGCGAAGTAGCGCTCGAGCGCGAACTCGGCGATGCGCATCCGCGGATCATGCCGGTTCCCCGGCGCTCGTGGCATCCTTCGGGCGATGTCCCAGGCAGCCGACACGAGCGGGCCGATCGTCATCGTCGCCGTCCCGACCGCCCTCGGCGGGCACGCCGCGGGGATGGAGCGCGCGCCGGCGACGATGCGGCGGCTCGGGCTCTTCGACCTCCTCCGCGGCCGCCCCGGCCTCGCCGGCGTCGAGCTGCTCGACGGCGGCGGCGTCCGCATCGAGCCCGGCTTTCGCACCGACCCGGACCGGCGGGCAAAGAACCGGGCCGCCATCGCCGAGTTTCTGCCACGCGAGCGCAACCTCGTGTGGGAGTCGCTCGTCGAGGCCGGCCCATCGGCCCGGCTGCTGATCCTCGGTGGCGACTGCACGGCCCATGCCGGCGCGCTGGCCGGCATTCGCCGAGCCCGGCCGGACCGCCGGTTCGCCGTCGCCTGGTTCGATGCCCATGGCGACTTCAACACGCCCGACACGACACCATCGGGCAACGTGTGGGGCATGCCGTTCGCGATGCTCCTCGGCCGGGGCGACCCCGAGCTCGTCGCGGCCGTCGACGGCCCGACCGCGAGCGAGGAGGACGCCGCGCTTCTCGGCGGGCAGGTCCTCGACGAGACCGAGTCGCGGATGCTCGCCGCCTCGAGGGTCGCCCACTTCGGGGCCGGGATGCTCGGCACGAACGCCGGCATCGCCGCCCTGGCCGGTTGGGCCGAGGTCGTCGCCTCCCGCGTGGCCGGTGCCTACATCGCCGTCGATCTCGACGTCCTCGATGCGGCGGGTGACTGGGCGGTCCAGATGCCCGAGGCCGACGGCATTTCGCTCGAGAGCGCGACGCGGGGGGTTCGGACGATCGCGGCCGCCATGCCCGTCGTCGGCTTCGGCGCCACGGGCGTCAACTTCACCGGCAGCGGCGACGGCCCCAAGACCGTCGAGGCCGTAGCCGCGCTGGCCGAGGCGGCGTTCGGGCGTACCGGCCCGGGTTAGCCTCGCTCGGCCTCTGCGCGGACGAGATCCGGATCGACCCCGAAGATGTCGCGGATCCGCTCGGCCGTCAGGACGGCATTCGGCGGCCCGTCGGCGACGACACCGCCGCGGTCCAGGAGCACGAGCCGGGGAAAGAAGTGGGCGGCGAGGCGCAGGTCGTGCAGGACGGCGACAACCGTCGTGCCGTCTCGCTCGTTGAGGTCGGCGAGGAGCTCCATCGCCCCGACCTGGTGCCGCAGGTCGAGGTGGACGGTCGGCTCGTCGAGCAGCAGCACCGGGGCGGCCTGGGCCACCGCCAGCGCGATGAGGACGAGCTGCCGCTCGCCGAGTGACAGCTCGCGGGCATCCCGACCGAGGAGGTGGCCGACGCCGACCCGCTCGATCGCGGCCGCGATCGCGGCCCGGTCGGCCGGCCGGGCGCCACGGAACGGGTCCTCGTGCGGCAACCGCCCGAGACCCACGACCTCCTCGACCGTCGTTGCGAACGGGAGCGTCACGGCCTGTGGCACGACGGCGAGCCGCCGCGCGATCGCGAGCCGGTCGAGCCGCTCGATCGGCTGGCCGGCGAGCCGGACCCGGCCGCGCGACGGCTTGAGCACGCCGGCCACAACGCGCAGGAGCGTCGACTTGCCGGCGCCGTTCGGCCCGACGAGGGCGAGGCGCTCGCCGGCGCCCACGGCCAGCGAGACGTCCCGCAGCGCCGGCCGCCCGCGGTAGTCGGCGCTGACGCCGTCGAGCTCGATCACAGCTCGTACCCGGTGCGGGCCCGGCGCAGCAGGACGAGGAAGAACGGCGCGCCGATAACGGCCGTCACGACCCCGACCGGGATCTCGCCGAGCAGCCGCGCGGCGAGGTCGGCGAGGGCCATGAGGCTGGCACCGAACAACGCGGCGAGCGGGATGACGAGCCGGGCGTTCGGTCCGACGAGCAGCCGGACGACGTGGGGAACGACGAGTCCAACGAAGCCGATGAGCCCGCTGATCGCGACAGCCGCGGCCGTGATGAGCGAGGCGAGCGCGAGGAGGATCGCCCGCTCGCGGCGGACGTCGACGCCGAGATGGGACGCCGCCTCCTCGCCGAGGAGCAGGCCGTTGAGCGCGCGGCCCCGGGCGGCGATCGCGACGGCAGGCAGCAGGATGAGCGGCGCGGCCGCGGCGAGGCGCAGCCACGTCGCCGCGTCGAACCCGCCGAGGAGGTACGCGAAGATCTGGCGCAGGCCGGCCCCGGACAGGTACATGGCCATCGCCAGCCCGGCGGCCAGCAGCGACCCCACGGCATAGCCGGTGAGCAGCAGCCCGGTCAGCGGCGACATCCCGGCGATCCGGGAGAGCCGGTAGACGACGAAGACGGCGAGAAGCGCGCCGGCGAACGCGAGCGCGTGGAGCAGGCCGAATTCGAGGATCAGGACGCGAACCGGGATGAGGACGGCGACCGCGGCCCCGAGGGCCGCGCCGGACGCCGTCCCGAGCACGTACGGGTCCGCGAGCGGGTTCCGGAGCAGGCCCTGGAACGTCGCACCGGCGACCGCCAGGCCGAGACCCACGAGCATCGCGCTCAGGACCCGCGGCAGCCGGAGGTCGACGACGATCGTCTCGGACGCCCGGCTCCACGTCTGGGCAACGTCCATGCCGAGCAGCCGGTGCAGCAGGATTCCGAGCGTCTCGCCTGGTGCCACCGACACCGCACCGAAGGCCACGCCCGCAACGAGCGCGACGGCGAGCGCGACGAGGCCGATCCCGGCGAGCACGACCGGCCGGCGCCGCACGAGCGGCGCGCGGACGAGCGTCCGGCCGTGGGCGATCGCCTCGCCGCGCGTGGCCATGCCTAGCCGCGCATCGTGGCCGCCGCGAGGCCGGACGCCGCCGGCGACGCATCGGGCAGATCGAGATCCGGGTGGACGGCTCGGACGAGCTCGCGGAGACCGTCGACGAGTCGCGGCCCCGGCCGGGTCACGATCGTGTCGTTGACCTTGACGATCGCGCCGTCTTTCACGGCCGTGATTCCGGCCCAGCCCGGCCGGTCCGGCACCTGCTCGGGGGTCGTGTACGGGCTGCCGAGGAGGATGATCTCGGGATCGAAGGCGACGATCTCCTCGAGCGAGATCTCGTAGCTCGCGTCGGTGAGCAGCGGACGCGTGCCGGCCAACCCGAGCATCTCGGCGTAAACCGACCCCTCCGCCGGCGTGTAGATCTTCGACGACGCGTCGATCTCGTAGAACACGCGCGGCTTCGGCAGGTTCGCCGTCGCCGCGCCGATCTGGTCGAAGGCCGCGCGCATCGACGCGGTCAGGTCCCGGGCGGCGTCGCCATTGCCTGCGGCGTCACCGATGAGCTCGATGTCGTGGAGCGCGCCTTCGGTCGAGTCCGCGTACACGACGACGACCGGGACGCCGAGCCGCCGAAGCTGCTCGACCGCCGCAGGCGGCGTGAAGTTCGAGCCACCGGCGATCACGAGGTCCGCATCGAGGTCGACGATCTTCTCGACCTCGACGCCCTGGTACGTCGCGACGACCGGAAGGTCGTCCGCTGCCGGCGGGTACGGCGTGACATCCTCGACCTTGGCGACGACGCGGTCGCCCGCCCCGATCGCGAACAGCGTCTCGGTGGCGGCCGGCGTGAGGGACACGATCGCGCGCGGTTCGGCGTCGATCGTGACCTCGGTGCCGTCGTCGTCGGTCAGCGTCACGGGAAAGGCGGGCCGCGGCGTCGCAGATGGGGCCGTTGCAGCGGGCGGCTGGGGCGAGGCGGCTGGCGACGCGGTCTGACCGAGCGTGCTGCCCGACGGCGTGCACGCGCCGAGGGCGAGCAC
Source organism: Candidatus Limnocylindrales bacterium (assembly GCA_036556145.1). Taxonomy (GTDB): domain Bacteria; phylum Chloroflexota; class Limnocylindria; order Limnocylindrales; family CSP1-4; genus JACDAV01. The sequence continues at coordinate 7,672 of DATBKB010000055.1, forward strand.
GGCGCACAGGGCGGTAGCGAGCTGGAAGCGAGATCGAAGGCGTGCGACCACGGGCGTTCTCCGGTGGGATCGGGGAATGCGAGGGCCGCAGAAAGCAACGAGCCCTCGCCTCGGATGTCGAAGCGGGGCTCAGCCGGTGGATCGCATTGGTGCCAACCCTTTCTCTCGAAGGTGACGCAACCTCCGCGGGGTCGGCGACCGGACTTCCGTCGCTCACGTCGAGCGGCGGTCACCGTAGCGGGACTGTGCCGGACTCGCACCGGCTTCGCGACCACGCGGTTCTTCCAGTTGTGGCGCGAGCCTACCACAGGCGGCCGCGCCTCCCGGCCGCCGATCGGCCGACTCCCGGCCCGGGGATAAGCCGGCGGTAAGGGCTGCCTGCAAGACTGCCCGCCCTCGCCTCCATCCGCCGGACGTCCGCCGGGGGAGGTCCACGTGGAGAAGCGTTGGCTGTTGCGCGTCGGCCCGCCGATCGTCGCGCTGAGTGCCCTTGGCCTGGTGGCGGGCGCGTCGGCGGGCGCCGTCGAGGAGCGCTGGGAGCCGCCCGACTGCGGCGGTGGCGGCAATCGCACCGCGGTCGTGGCCCTGCGCCCCGCACCCCGGGCACCGAACGAGATCCGTGGTGAATCGTGGTTCCGCCTCGATCCGGTTCTCGACGCGACCGGCACGCTCGCCGGCCAGCGCCTCGAGATCGGCGTCCACGGCCGCGCCGTGCGCCGGATGGCCCTCCCGCCGGAATCATTCGGGGCCGGGCCGTACGGCGGCATCGTCCTCGTCGGCTCGGACGACGGGCGCCGCTCCGTGCTCCGGGCGATGGACGCGTCGGCCGGTTGCGCCGCGCTCGTCGCCCGGGAGCGGAGCGTCATCCGCCGGGCCGTCCTCGACCCGGCCGGCACGACCGTCTACGAGTTCCGGGTCGACCGGGCGAGCCGGGCGGACCTCGGTGTCTGGCGAAGACCGCTCGGCGGCGGCCCGGCAAAGCGCGTCCTCGCGCCGCTCGGCGACGACGATCGCTTCGGTCGGACGTTCTCGACGGAGCTGTCGTGGAGCGTCGAGGGCGACCGGCTCGCCGTCGCGCAGTGCGGCCAGACGGCCTGTCGAGTGCGACTCCTCGAGCCGGCGACCGGCCGCGTCCGCATGATCGCCCGCCCGGATCTCGGCGAGCTCGTCGGCGTGACCGCGGATCGCGTCGTCACGTATGCCGCCTGCCGGGGAATCCCCTGCCCGATCCTGTCGACCGATGCCGACGGCCTCACAGAGGTCGTCGCGCCGACGGCGGGCATCGCTCGGCTCATGCGCACGGATGACGGTCCACGCCTGGTGCATGAGGTCGTCACGGGCGAGCGGGTCGAGCTCCACGTCGTCGACCCTGCAGGTGACCGCCCGCCCGTCGAGATCGCCGGCCCGGGCGACGGCCTCCGGCTCGCGCCGGATTCCGCCCGCGGCGCCGCGGGCCTCCGCGTCCCGGAAGGCTGGGCCCTGCTCGCGCCCGACGCGCGCCCCGGTGCGAGCGCCGTCCTCGTTCGCATCGCCGATGGAACCGCCGTCTCGATCCCGGAGGTGACCCGATGATTCGCCGGCGTCGCGTGGCCACGATCGCGGTCGTGCTGGGGCTGGGCCTCGCCGTTCCCGTCGCCGGCCACAGCCCGGACCCGTTCTTCAACGGACCGCTCTACGCGCAGAACCAGGAGCTCCGCTTCCGGTGGAAGGCGGGCGAGGCCCCACCGGCCGCGATGCAAACGGCCATCAAGCTCGGCGCCGCTGACGCCAACGCCACACGGAACTCGCGGGCCGCCGTCTTCATCCCCGATGCGAACGGCCTCAGCTGGATCAACTACGGGCTCAACGTCGCGTGCGGCGTCAACGGGCTTGCCTGCTTCAGCCGCGCCGGTGCACCGAAGAGCTTCACGATGTCGTTCCGCGAGAACGGCCACCGGTACGACTGGGGCGTCCTCCACTGGTGCGAGATGTCCGGGTACCCGAACGGCTGCTTCGAGGCCCGCAACTCGGCGCTCGACGAGTTCGGCCACGTCGAGATCCTCCACCACCACGTGAACTTCGCCGATGAGTCCGACTTCCTCGACGCCGTCGTCCAGACGATCCAGCGGGTGAAGCCCGAGCCGGGCTACAACGCCCACGCGTTCGGCCGGTGCGACGTGGCGACGCTCCAGCGCAAGTACGACATGCCCACGATGGCCTGGAAGTACTCGACCTGCCTCGACCTCTCGACCGAGCTGACCCTCACCGCGCCGGCCTGGGTGCCGACGGGAGGCACGATCACGTTCAGCGCCAACCTCAAGGTCGCTGACCTGCCGGAATACGAGCGCCTCGGGGCGAACCCCGTGAGCGGGCGGGCCATCACGCTGCAACGCCGCTTCGCCGGTGGAGCGTGGCTGCCGGTCGGCCAGCTGTCGCCCGCCACGGCGGACGGAACGTACGCCTACAGCGCAACCGGTCAGACGGCGACAGCCGAGTGGCGAGCGGTCTTCGCGAAGCCCGCCGCCGAAGGGCTTCGCGGCGATACGTCGGCGGTCCTGACGGTCGCCGTGCTCTCGTGCGGGCCCGGGCCGTGCCCGCAGGCGCCGAACCCGACGACCGCCCGATGACGCGCCACCGCCGGCAGTGGACGACGGTCGCGAGCGTCCTTCTCGGCGCCGTCGTCACCGTCGCCGCCTGTGCCGGCCCCGCCCCCGCCACGCCCGCCCCGTCCGCCACGCCGGCCGGCCCACCGACGCCCGTCCCGCCGCCCGTCGCGATCCTCGCGATCGCGCGGGGCCAGGCGATCGCCGGCGACCTCGGGACGTGGATCGTCCAGGACCACGGCGAGGACAGCCCGTGGCTGCCCGGCGAGCCGATCGAGGTGCCCGCTCAGGGCGCGATCGGCCACGTCCTCCTGGACGAGCCGTGGCCGGTCGATGCATGGACCGCCTATGTGCTCCCAAAGGGCACGCCGCCCAGGACAGAGGGCCTCCGCAAGCTCGCGACCGGCAGCGGTGTGGTGCAGTTCGAGCTGCCGCCGGGTGCGTGGAGCCTGCAGGTCTCGGTCTGGTTCGCCGAGGGCGTCGGCGAAGCGAGCTACTACTGGGAGCTCGTCCCCGGAAGCTGAGGGCGAACGACGGGCTCCGGCCAGGCCGGAGCCTCGCTCAGGCGCTCGCGACGGGTTGCGAGGAGAAGATCGAGACCTGCGCCTCTTCGGGCAGCATGACGCCCATGATCTTCTGGAGGGTCAGGAGGTGGACGCAGGAACCCCAGCTCTCGAAATAGTGGCAGGTGCAGTGCCACGAACCGGCGTCGAGACTGACGTGATGGGTGTCGTTGTCGCCGCGGAACGTCAGTGACAGGCGGTCGATCGTGATCCGATCGAGCTCGCGCGCGTAGCGATTCGCCTTCTCGACCTTGCCGATCAGTGAGCTGTGCATCGCGGTCGAACCTCCGACCCCCGAAGGGGCTTCTCGCAGGCCGCCGTCCGGTCATGCACCTCGACCGGTCGTGGCGGTCGTGGTGACAGGGTACACCTCCCACACCGGCCGGTCACCCCCCGATGTCGTCGAGCGGCGAGGACTCGAGGAACGTCTTCCGCATCGCCGCGTCGAGGGCCCCCGGACCGCCCTCGAAGCCGATCGTCCACACCCCGCTGCCGAGCAGCTTGTTGCGCTTGATCCACGCCCATTTGTACTCGCTCGCCCGGGCATCGTCGAAGTACATCTGGTACCAGGTCACCGGGCAGCTCGCGCAGGCCCGGGCGCGCCACCGCGACCAGGCGACCTGCTGCACCTTGTCGTACCGGATGCCGTTCGCGCGGGCGGTCGCGACGGCCCGTGAGTAGATGACGTCGAAGCCGCCGCCGAGTGTCCGGGCGTTGAGGCCGGACCCGTTCGTCGGCCAGGCGTGGCCGTAGTACGGGACCCCGACGATGAGCTCGTGTCGCTCGATGGACTTCAGCAGGCTCTTGACGGTGTCGACGACGTCGTAGCGCGGTCCGCCCATCGGGGCGTTCGACTGGGCGATCTTCGACCACGTCCCGGCGTAGTGGTAGCCCATCAGGTAGACGGCGTCGGCCGCATCGGGCCCGACGCCGGCGGCGACGTCGTACGACGTGTGGTGGCCGACGATGTCGAACGTCAGCTGATAGCCGGGCCGCCGGGCGTCGAGCTCGCGGCGCAACGCCCGCAGCAGCTCGGTGAAGTGGGCCTTCCGACCGACGGGGATCGGCTCGAAGTCGACGTTGACGCCATCGACCCCGCGACGCTCGACCTCGGCCGCGACGGCGTGGGCGAGCTTGTCGCGGGCTGCCTTCGAGCCGAGCAGCTCACGGGTCAGCGCGGTCTGGGCCGAGGTCCACGAGAACCGCTCGAGCGACATGACGACCTTCGACCCGTTGGCGTGGGCCTTGGCGATGAGCCGGTCCATCCGCTCCGAGTTCCACGCTCTCCAACCGCCGTCCTCACGGATCCGGCCGTCGCGGGTCGCCTCGAGGCTGAAGAACGCGAGCGTCGAGACGACGTCCCAGTTCATCTCGTCGATGACGTACTGCATCTGGCCGATCGGCATGAAGGCCATGATCTCGCCGGTCATCCCCTTCGCCCGGAATCCGAACTTCGCGGGATCGTGCGGGACGTCGCCGGTAAACGGCGGTGTCGATGCCGGCGGCGAGGTCGAGGGCGACGGGGAGACGAGCGGCGAGCCGGCGGGCAGCCCGGTCGGCGTCGGGCGCGGCGCGCCCGGATCGCTGCTCGGCGATGCCGCGGGCGCCGACGGCGGCAGGCTTTGGGACGGCGAGCCGCCCGGCGCGGCGACGTCGCAGCCGATCGCGACGATCGCGGCGACCGCCAGCGTCGCCATGCGGCGTGGCGCGCTCAGCGGCGGCATCGCGGGCAGGCGCTCAGGGCGCGCTGGTCCCCTCGCGCCCGAAGTCGTCCTCGAGCCGCTCGACGTCGTCGAGCTCCGGCGTCGAGACCTCGACGAGCTCGACCCGCTCGATCGCCTCGAAACGGTGGATCCGGCCGCTCGGGACACGATGCGCCCCGCCGGGGCCGATCTCGATCGGTCGGACGGTCCCCGAATCGTCCTCGAGATGGAGCCGCAGCCGGCCGCTGAGCACGAGTACCGCCTCGTCCTTGAATCGGTGCCGCTGGAGCGAGAGCCGCTTGCCGGCCTCGATCGTGATGACCTTGCCGCAGTAGCGGTCGGTCAGCACCCAGATGAGCTCGTGACCCCAGGGCTTGTCGACCCGCCGCGGCGTCTCGACGGTCATCGGCCGCGGACGAGGCGCTCGCCGGCCTCGAGCATCCGGTCCCGCATCGCCTCGGACGTGGCTTCGGTGTAGACGCGGACGAGCGGCTCCGTGCCGGACGTCCGGATGAGCGCCCACGAGCCGTCCTTGACGAAGAACTTGAAGCCGTCGTTCGTCGTGAGCGGCACGGTCCGCGTCACCGGCTGCCCGCCGAGCTCGGCCGGTGCCTTCTCCTTCAGGTCGACGAGGAGCCGCCGCTTGACGTCGGCGTAGAGCGAGCGGTCGACATGGACATCGATCCGGCGATACCAGGACGGGCCGGCGACCTCGTGGAAGTGGGCGATGGCCTTCGACACCGGCCACCGGCCGGCCGCCTTCTCGCGCAGGAAGAGGTCGAGCAGCATGAGGTCGGCGTAGATGCCGTCGCGCTCCGGCAGGTGCATGCCGAAGCCGAACCCGCCCGACTCCTCGCCGCCCATCATCGCCCCGGTCTCGATCATCTTCGGGCCGATGTACTTGAACCCAACCGGCGTCTCGTGGACGGGGATGCCGTAGCGCTGCCCGAGGCGGCCGGCCATCGAGGTGTTGTTGACGCTGATGACGACCGGATCGCGCCAGCCGCGGTGCTCGGCGAGGTAATACATCAGCAGGCCCGTGACCTGGAGCTGGTGGATGAACGTGCCTCGCTCGTCCGCCGCCCCGGCGCGATCGGCGTCGCCGTCGAGAAGCAAGCCGAGGTCGTAGCCGCCCTTCGCCAGCATCCCGAGCGCCTCGTCGACGTTCGGCCGGATCGGCTCCGGGTTGACGCCGCCGAAGTACGGGTTTCGCTCCTGGTGGATCTCGGTGACCTTGATCGTGCCGCCCGCGAGGAGCTTCGAGATCCAGCCGGCGCCGGCGCCCCACATCGGCTCGACGAGAATCCGGACGTCGGCCGCCCGGAGCGCGTCGAGGTCCATCGTCCGGCGCAGGAACCGCTCGTAGCCGGGGAACGGGTCGAAGCGCTCGACGAGACCGGCCTTCTCGGCGTCGGCGAACGGCCGCCGCTCGATCCGCATGCCGCCGTTCTGGGCGATTCGGCCCTCGAGGGCCGAGAGGATCTCCGGCCCGGCCGCGGACCCCGATGCGGCCTTGACCTTGAAGCCGTTGTCCGTCCATGGGTTGTGGCTGGCAGTGATCACGACGCCCGCGGCCGCCTTGCGCTCGACGACCTCGTACGTGCACATCTGGGTCGGCACCGCGTGCTCGGCGAACGCGACGGGAATGTCCTGCGCGACGAGGACCTCGGCCGCGGCCATGGCGAAGTGCTCGGACGCGAAGCGGCGGTCATACGAGACGACGACGCCCTTCGCCTGCTCGCCCCGGCCGGCGACGTAGCTCGCGACGCCGTCCGCGCAGCGGCGGACGTTGTCGAACGTGTAGTCCTCGGCGACCTTGGCCCGCCAGCCATCGGTCCCGAAGACGATCGAGGTCGCGCCCGCCGCCGGGGGCGTAGGCGGTGTCGTCGGCGCCTCCGCCGTCTTCGTCACGATCCAACCTCCCCGCGCTGGACGCGCTCGAGGAGCGCGCGCACCTGGGGCCCGAGGTGGCGAGCTCCGATCAGGTGGGCCCAGACTCCGTCGGCGAGGATCGTACCCTGCCCCGGCGCATCGACCTCGAGGCGGCCCTCGACCGGCCGGATCACGAGGTCGTCCTCGCCGACGTCGATGCGCTCACCGGTCTGGACGACGCGTCCCGCGGCGGGCTTGCCGTTCGAGCCGCTCCTGCCGGCGGGCCCCGCGAGCCCAGCGAGCAACGCCGACCAACTGCCGACGTCGCTCCAGCCGGCATCGAGCGTCGCCATGAGCACGCGGTGGTCGCGCGCCGCTCCCTCCATGACGGCGACGTCGATCGACATCGGCTGGAGGCGCTCGTAGGCGCCGGCGAGGGCGAGGTCCGAGCCGAGGGCGGTTCCGACGACCGTCATGAGCGGCGTGAACTTCTCGAGCGCCGACCGGATCGTCCCGCGCCGCCAGGCGAACATCCCGGCGTTCCATGCCACCCCCGGCTCGTTGATCAGCTCGCGCGCCCGCGCTTCGGCGGGCTTCTCCTCGAACGCCAGCAGCGGGTAGCAGCGAATGCCGTCGATCGTCGTGCCGGCCGTCGTGTCCGGGCGGAGGTAGCCGTAGTCGGTCGAGGCATGGGTCGGCCGGATCCCGAGCGTCACGAGCGGATCGTCGACCCCGAGGGCCCCGGTCGCGAGATCGCGCGTCGCCACGCGGGCCGCGGCGAGGAACGCCGCCTCGTCGCCGATCCAGTGGTCGGCCGGCAGCACGAGCATGACCTCGTCCGCCGGCCGCGCGATCTTCGCGGTCGCGAGGGCGATCGCCGCCGCCGTGTTCCGGCCGGTTGGCTCGACGATCAACTCGACCTCGGGCGCCTGGTCGCGCACGAGCTGGCCGTAGCGGCGATCCGTCACGCAATACAGGTCGCCGGGCCCGACAAGCGGCGAGGCTCGCCGGACGGTTCGCTGGAGGAGCGTCTCCTCGCCGAGAAGCGGGAGGAACGGCTTGGGCCGGTCGGGACGGCTGAGCGGCCACAGGCGCGTGCCGCCGCCGCCCGCCAGGATCACGACGTACATGCCGGGCCCATTCTAGGTGGCGCCTCCGGGCCGTCGGCTCGGCCGCTCCCGGCGACCCGCCGGTCGTTCGTCACTCGCTGACGATGACGAACTTGCCCTCCCACACGACCGCACGGGTGGACTCGTGGTAGCGCGTGAAGCGGAGCTTGAAGTCCGCCAGCGGCATGTACCGGTACGGCCACGGGTCGATCTTGCCGCGCACGGTGTGCAGCGGCCCCGTGACGTAGAAGCCCTCGATCACACGGCTCGTCGGGTCGCCTCGAACGACCGTCCCGCGGTAGCCGAGGACCGTCCAGGCGTGCGTGCCCCGATCGACGACGATGCCGACCGGCCGGTTCGAGCGATCGATCGCGTCGGCGATCCCCGCGATGGCAGCCGACTGGCTGTTGTACGAACGATCGAGGTAATGGAGCTCGCCCGGCAGCCAGTAGTCGAGGAAGCGGGCCCAGCCGCGGGGATCGTTGCCGCGCGTCGGGTACGTGTACTTGTTGAACCGGTTGACGTGCCAGGCGAACCGAGCCTGGGTGTTATACGTGCGGTCGGACGTGCCGTTGGCGATGTTGACGATCGCCTGGGCGCTCGCCGGGACGCACCAGTAGCCGGTGTACTGGCGGACGACGACATACGGCCGGTAGAGGTTGACGTCGATCCGGCTCGGGACCGCTCGCGGCGCCGCGGGAGCGAACGTCGCCTCGCCCGCAGGCGTCAGCTCCGGGTCCGCCGCCGCGACCGACCACGGCAGGACGGCGCCGGCGATCAGTCCGATCGCGAGGGCGCGGGCAAGGCGGAGTTGGAGGCCCGGCCGGTCCACGTTCGGATGGTCGCGACAGAGCCCCTCGCCGACGACCGGTCGATGGTCATGGGGCGACCGCGACCTTGCGGGTTGCGCGGACGCACCGCCGGAGCCGGCGACGAATGGCGCGCAAGGTGAGGGCAGCCCGTGCGAATCTCGCAGCGTGCGGACCGTTGACTGGCCCGATCCGCCGCTCGTACCATTCGGCGCCTGCGGCCCGGGGCGGTGGCCCCGCTGCAGGACGTGCCCGAGCTGCGCCGAGGGGCCCTTTTGACCGTCTCACCGCCCCCCGAAGAGGATTCGATCTCGCCGGGCCGCCCGATGCCGCCCGGCGCCGCGCCGGTCGTGCCCGAGCCGGCTCGCGCGGACGCGGCGTCGGACGTCGCCGACGTGTCGATCCTCGGCGTCACGAAGCGCTTCGGGGCGGTGACCGCCGTCGATCGCATGACCCTGTCGATCGCCCGCGGCGCCTTCTACAGCCTCCTTGGCCCGTCGGGCTGCGGCAAGACCACGACGCTCCGGATGATCGCGGGGTTCGAGCAGCCCACCGAGGGCGAGATCCTCCTCGCCGGCAAGCCGGTGGCCGGGGTGCCGCCGTACCGGCGGAACGTCAACACGGTCTTTCAGCACTACGCCCTGTTCCCCCACATGGACGTCGCCCAGAACGTCGGCTACGGGCTCCGCCAGCGGCACGTCGAGAAGGCCGAGGAGAAGCGTCGGGTCGGCGAGGCGCTCGAGCTCGTGCGCCTCGGCGGCTATGGCCAGCGGCGCACCTGGGAGCTGTCCGGCGGCCAGCAGCAGCGCGTCGCCCTCGCCCGGGCCCTCGTCAACCGGCCGACGGTGCTCCTTCTCGACGAGCCCCTCGGTGCCCTCGACCTCAAGCTCCGCAAGGAGATGCAGCTCGAGCTCAAGGCCCTCCAGCGCGAGGTCGGGATCACGTTCGTCTACGTGACCCACGACCAGGAGGAGGCCCTCACGATGAGCGACGTCATCGTCGTCATGCACGAGGGCCTCATCCAGCAGCAGGGCTCGCCGAGCACGCTGTACGAGCGGCCCGTGAACCGGTTCGTCGCCAACTTCATCGGCGTGTCGAACCCGATCCCCGGGCGTGTCACCGCCTTCGACGCCGCCAAGCGACGTGCCCGCGTGGAGTCCGACAGCGGCCTCGCGCTCGAGGGGCCCGTCACGGACCTCGCGGCCTCGCCGTCCGTCGGGGACCGGGTGACGGTCGTCATTCGGCCGGAGCGGCTGCGCGTCGAGCCGGCAGACGCCAATGGCGGCGGCACGGCCGGGATCCGCGGTCGGATCAACCAGGGAACGTATCTCGGCGACCAGACCGAGCTGCGGATCGGCACCGACAAGGCCGGCGAGCTCGTCGCCCGCCGCCAGAACACCGGAGGAGTGGCCAGCAACCGCGGCCTCGGCCCGGGAGATGCCGTCGTCGTCCGCTGGGATGACGACGCGAACCTCGTGCTCATGGCCTGACCGAATCGGGACGTACGAGGCGCCGCGGGAGCGGCAGAGGAGGAGGACTCGCGTGACCGAACAGGAGCGACTGAACAGGATCCTGCGCAAGCCGATCAACCGGCGGGGCTTCCTGTCGTTGATGGGCTACTCGGCGGGAGCGGCGGCGCTTGCGGCGTGCACATCGCCGGCCGGCTCGACCGCGCCGAGCGCGACACCGGGCGGTGCCGCGACGCCGAGCGCGCCAGGTGGCGCCACGCCGGCCGCGAGCTACGAGATCGAGAACGAGCTCCTGACCTACAACTGGTCCGACTACGTCGCGCCGGAGAACATCGAGACGTTCAAGCAGCGCTTCGGCGTCGACAACTTCGGCTACGACACGTTCGCGAGCAACGAGGAGCTCATCGCCAAGCTCCAGGGCGGCGCCACCGGCTACGACATCGCCTGCCCGACCGCCGAGTACGTGGCCGGCATGGCCGAGGACGGCTTCGTCCAGGAGCTCGATCACTCCCGGCTGCCGAACCTCCAGTACATCAACGCGCGCTTCCGGAACACGTCGTGGGATCCCGAGAACAAGTACATCGTCCCGAAGGACTACGGCACGACCGGGATCGTCTACCGCAAGAAGCTCGTTCCGGAGCCCGTCACGTCGTGGAAGGACCTGTACGACCTGACGAAGGGCAAGTACTCGGGCAAGACCGTCGTCGTCGACTCGGTGGGTGACGTGTTTCCGTTCCCGCTCAAGCTCCTGGGCTACTCGCTCAACGACAACGATCCGAACCACCTGAAGGAAGCCGGCGACATCCTGCTCGAGCTGGCTCCCCACATCCACTCGGCGGACTCGGACACGTACCAGGTGAAGCTCGAGAACGAGGAGGCGTTGCTCTGCCTCGGCTGGTACGGCCCGATCGTCGACCTCAAGGCCAACCCCGACACCGCGGACACGACGTACGTCGTACCGAGCGAGGGCACGCTCTTCTGGCTCGACACGTGGGTCCTGCTGACGGGGGCGCCGCATCCGAACGCGGCGTACGCGTGGCTGAACTTCATCCACGAGCCGGAGATCCAGAAGCTCGAGACCGAGTCGAACGGCTACGCGACGGCCAACGACGAGGCGAAGAAGCTCGTCAAGCCCGAGATCCTCAACGAGCCGGGCATCTTCCCGCCGCAAGAGACGCTCGCGACACTCGAGGAGTCGTTCGACCACTCCGGCGTCCAGCAGCGGGCCGACATCTGGGCGCAGTTCAAGGCCCGGATCGGCGGCTGAGACCGGTGCTCGGCGGGTGACTGCGGCCGCGGGCGTCGCCCCGGCTCCGTCCGGGGGGCGAGCGGCGCGAGGCGGCTGGCGCAGCCGCCTCCTGACCGGCCTGCTGCTCCTGCCCGCGAGTGCCTGGTACCTCTTCCTGCTCGTCCTGCCGCTTGCGATCGTCGTCGTCTACAGCTTCGGGACGCGCGGCGCTCGGGGCGGCTTCACGCCCATCTTCAACCCGAGCAACTACGCGAACGTCTTCAACGACATCGGCCTGCAGGCGTTCGTCAACAGCCTCTGGATGAGTGCGGCGGGCACGCTGGGGTGCCTACTCGTCGGCCTGCCGATCGCCTACTTCATCGCCACGCGGGCCGGCAAGCGGAAAGGTCTCTTCATCCTCCTCCTCGTCGTCCCGTTCTGGGTGAGCTTCCTCATCCGGACGTACGCGTGGTTCCTCATCCTCGATCCGCAGCTTGCCGTGTCAGCCGTTCGCGACCTCACCGGCAACCAGGACCTCAACGTCCTGGGGACGCCGTGGGCGGTCCTCATCGGCCTCGTCTACGGCTACCTGCCGCTGATGGTCTTCCCGCTGTACGTCACCCTCGAGCGGATGGACCGCACGCTCGTCGAGGCGTCGAAGGACCTCGGGGCCGGGCGCTGGGCGACGTTCCGGCAGGTGACGCTGCCGATCGCGCTGCCCGGTGTCGTCACGGGCAGCATCCTCGTGTTCATCCCGATGATGGGCGAGTTCGTCATCCCCCAGATCCTCGGCTACGGCCGGACGTTCCTCGTCGGCAACGCGCTGTTCCTCGACTTCCTCGAGTTCCGGAACTGGCCGGCCGGCGCCGCGAAGGCCGTCGTCCTCATCGCGGTCATGCTCGTCACCGTGACGTTCTATCTGTGGTTCATCAACCGCGGCCGGCGGACGCGCGAGGCCTCGGTCCTGTGAGGCCGCGGTGAGCGCGCCCGCGATCCCCGTCGCGCGAGCGGGCCAGCCCGTCGTTCGCGCCCGTCCGGTCGACCGCTTCGGCGGCCTCGTCGAGCTGTGGTTCCGCAGCCACACGGCCCTTGTCTACGCGTTCCTCTACCTGCCGGTCTTCGTCGTCGTGCTCTTCGCGTTCAACGACACCCCGCGCCGCGTGACCGACTGGCAGGGCTTCAGCCTCAAGTGGTTCGAGGTCGCGCTCAACGACCGCGTCGTCCACAAGGCGCTCGA
>DATBKB010000056.1:0-23832 GCA_036556145.1 Candidatus Limnocylindrales bacterium
GCGGTCCATGGGCCTGGGCGCGCACGATCGGGGGCCGATCGGGGGCTCGCGGGGGCGCTGCTAGAATCCCCCGGCCATGCCCGCCCAGCTCGTGGCCCCCCTCGTCGTCCAGAAGTTCGGTGGCTCGTCCCTCGCCGATGCCGACCGCATCCGGCGGGTGGCGCGACGCATCGCGCGCGAGCGCGGCACGGGCGCGCAGCTCGTGGTCGTCGTCTCGGCGATGGGCGATACGACCGACGAGCTCCTGGCTCTCGCCGGCGCCATCACCGACGAGCCGGACGTCCGCGAGCTCGACATGCTGCTCGCGACCGGGGAGCACCAGTCGGCCACGCTCGTCTCGATGGCCCTCCACGCGCTCGGCGTCGCGGCGATCAGCCTGACCGGCGCCCAGGCCGGGATCACGACCGACGGCCGCTACGGCAAGGCGCGCATCGCGGCGATCGAGCCAGGGCGCGTCCACCAGGAGCTCGACGCGGGCAAGGTCGTGATCGTCGCCGGCTTCCAGGGCGTCAGCCAGACCGAGCAGGAGCGGCACGAGACGACGACGCTCGGTCGCGGCGGCTCGGACACGACCGCCGTGGCGTTCGCGGCGCGCCTCGGCGCGAGCCGGTGCCAGATCTTCACCGACGTCCGCGGCATCTTCACCGCCGACCCCCGCATCGTGCCGACCGCCCGTCAGCTGCCCGTCGTCGGCTACGAGGAGATGCTCGAGCTCGCCAACCAGGGCGCGCAGGTCATGCAGACACGCGCCGTCGAGCTGGGCTGGGTCAACGGCGTTCGCATCGAGGTGCTCAGCTCCTTCGAGGACGCTCCCGGCACGCTCATCACGGAGGATCCGCTCGTGGAACAGCGCAACAAGGTCCGCGGCCTGGCCCACGACCGGAACGTCGCGAAGATCACGCTCGTCGAGGTGCCCGACAAGCCCGGCGTCGCTCGTGCCGTCTTCGCGCCGCTCGCCGAGGCCGGCATCAACGTCGACATGATCGTCCAGAACGTCGGCCACAAGGGCGCGACGGACCTGAGCTTCACGATCCCGCGCGTGGAGCTCGCGAAGGCGAAGCGCATCCTCGAGCCGGTCTCGCGCGAGCTCGGCTTCCGCGAGATGACGACCGATTCGGCGGTCGCGAAGGTGTCGATCGTCGGGGCCGGCATCCAGAACGCGCCCGGCTACGCGGCGCGGATGTTCGGCGCCCTCGCCGACGCCGGCGTGAACATCGAGATGATCTCGACGTCGGAGATCCGTATCACGACGATCATCGCCGAGGACGCCCTCGAAACGGCGGTCAAGGCGCTCCACGCGGCGTTCGAGCTCGAGCGGCCCGAGGCCATCGAGACCGCGGCCGCCGGCTGACCGTGACCGGCCGGCCGCTCCTGTCCCGGGTGGAGCGATTCCCCGTCGTCCGGTCGACGAACGACGTCGTGCGCGACTGGCTCGCCGAGGGCACGCCGGAGGTCTGCGTCGCCATCGCCGACGAGCAGAGCGCCGGCCGGGGCCGCGAGGGACGCACGTGGCAGGCCCCGCCGGGCGCGGCGCTCCTCCTGTCGCTGGGGTTCCGGCCGAGCCGGCTCGAGCCCGACCTCGCCTGGCGTCTCGCGGCGACGGTGTCGCTGGCGATGGCCGAGGCGGCCGACGCGACGGCCGGCGTGGCGCCCGGGGCGATCCGGCTCAAGTGGCCGAACGACCTTGCGGTCGAGCGCGATGGACGGACGCTCAAGCTCGCCGGCGTCCTCGGCGAGACAGATGGTCTCGGTGGCCCGGACCCGCGCGTTGTCGTCGGGATCGGCGTGAACGTCGACTGGGCGGCGGACGACTTCCCGCCGCAGCTGGCCGCCACGATGACGAGCCTCCGCGAAATCGCCGGCCGGCCGGTTGAGCGCGACCGCCTGCTGGACGCCTTCCTCGACCGGCTCGAGTCGCGCTTGGCTGAGCTCCGCGAGGATCGGTTCCCGTTCACGGCGTGGGCCGCCAGGCAGGTGACGACCGGGCGGCTCGTCGAGCTCCACCGACCCGACGGCCGGGTCGCGACGGTCCGCGGGGTCGGGGTCGAGCCCCGATCCGGTGCGCTCCTCGTGGACGAGGGCGGGGCGGAACGGGCGATCCATGCCGGGGAGATCCGCCACGTGCGCCTCCCGGTCGGGATCGGGGTGTAACGGGATGCCTCGCCCGGCGTTGGGAAAGGTGAGCGGGCAGGGGAGCGCCCGCGCCGGCATCAGCCACCTCGACCGCGACCGTTCGCTCGTGGAGGCGGCCCGCCGCGACCCCGAACGGTTCGACGCCCTGTACCGCAGGTATCTCGCCCAGGTGTACAGCTACGCGTACTACGAGCTCGGCGACCACCACGACGCCGAGGACGCCACCGAGCGGACATTCCTCGCCGCGCTGGCGAACCTCGGCCGGTTCGAGGAGCGAGCGCGGCCCGCGGACGGCGACGGCGCCTCGACGTTCCGGGTCTGGCTCTTCCGGATCGCCAGGAACGTCGTCGCGAACCAGCGGCGCGAGCGCCGTCGGCGGCCCACCGCGCCGCTCGAGGCCGCCGCGGCCGTCGCCGATCCGCTCGACGTCGAACGCGACGCCGCGCTCCGCGACGACGCCGCCGAGGCCTGGCGCGCTGTCGGCCGCCTGCCCGCGGACCGGCGCCGGGCGCTCGTCCTGCGCTTCGTCGAGGAGATGTCCACCGCCGAGATCGCGGGCATCCTCGGTCGCTCGGAGGGAGCCGTCCGTGTCCTCATCCACCGCGCGCTCCGGGCGATCGGCCGCGACCTGGTCAGGAAGGCGAAGCCGTCCGAGCCCGGTCGATGACGCTTCCCGGCCGCGACGCCGGTGAGGCGGACGCACTCCTGACCGACCGCTACCTCGAGTCGCTGCTCGCGGCCGGCGATCGCCACGCGGAGGACGCGCCGGCGGAGGCGCGGCTCGATGACGCGGTCCGTGCCGCCGCGACGCGACTGCGGCGAGGCCTCGTCCGCGTCCACCCGTCGTTCCGGTTCGAGGAGCGCCTCGCGAACCGGCTCAACGAGGCGGCCCGCTCGATGCGCCTCGCGCCGGCCGCCGGCGGCGAGGGCAGCGTCGCCGTGCGGTCGATCCAGCCCGCGGACCCGGGCGACTTCGACCCGCTGGCCGATCCTGACTCGAATGACGCCGTCGGGCGGGCTCGCCCGCTGCTGATCGGCGGCGCCCTCACCTCGGCGGCGATCTCGCTTGCGGGTGCGGCATTCGTCGCCTGGCGCCGCGCCAGGCCCCTCCGATCGCCCATGGCGCGCGCCGCGCGGGCCGCCCACGCCGAGCGCCCGCGGCGGGCCGACTGATGCCGATCAAGCTGCCGTCGTTCCGGCCGCGCCGCGAGGCCTACCCGCCCGACCTGTGGACGAAGTGCCCGTCGTGCGAGGAGATGCTCTTCAACAAGCAGCTCGACAAGGTCATGCGCGTGTGCCCGAACTGCGGGCACCACTTCCGCCTCTCCGCGGTTGGCCGGCTCGAGATGCTGCTCGATCACGGCTCGTTCCGCGAGCGCGACGCGGGCCTGCAGTCACTCGATCCGCTCGAGTTCGTCGACCAGAAGCCCTACCCCGAGCGGGTCGCCGCCGCGCAGCAGGCGACGGGCATGCGCGACGCGGCGGTCTGGGGGACGGGCTCCATCGACGGCCAGCACGTCGCGATCTGCGTGATGGACTTCGGGTTCATGGGCGGCTCGATGGGCGCGGTCGTCGGCGAGAAGGTGGCGCGCGCCGCAGAAGCCGCGCTCGTCGAGCGGGTGCCGCTCGTCATCGTCTCGGCGTCCGGTGGCGCGCGGATGCAGGAGGGCACCCTCGCGCTCATGCAGCTGGCGAAGACGACCGGCGCGCTCGAGCGACTTCGAGCCGGGGGCGTGCCGTTCGTCTCGATCCTCACCGACCCGACGACCGGTGGCGTGTTCGCGAGCTTCGCCGCGCTCGGCGACCTGAACATCGCCGAGCCGAACGCGCTCATCGGCTTCGCCGGCGCGCGCGTCGCTGCCGGCACGATCGCGCAGGAGCTGCCGCCCGGGTTCCAGCGGGCGGAGTTCCTCTTCGACCACGGCTTCGTCGACCGGGTGGTCCACCGCAGCGAGCTCCGGAACGAGATCGCGACGCTCCTCCACTACCTGGTGCCGCGGCCGGTTGCCGACGAGACGGACGGCGCCGACGCCATCCCCAGCTTCCGACCCATCACGACGCTCCTCTCCGCCCTCGCGGACAAGGTCATCCCCGAGATCGAGCCGACGAACGGCGGCGGCCGTGACGCCGGCGGCCGTGACGTTGGCGGGACCGAGCGACGGCCCGCCCCGGCGCAACCGACCGCCGAGGAGTCCGGTCGTGGTTGACCGACTGCTCGGTCGCGGCCGCGAAGGCGCCCCCTCGACCGCGACGCCGCCACGGCCGGCCGACCCGAAAGAGGCCGTCTGGGCCCGCGTCCAGCAGGCCCGCAACGTCCGCCGGCCCCGGACGCTCGAGCTGCTGGCCGCGCTCGCCGACGAGTTCATCGAGATCCACGGCGATCGCTCCTTTGGTGACGACCCCGCGATGGTCGCCGGCTTCGCCCGCATCGACGGCCGCCGCGTCGTCGTGATCGGCCAGCAGAAGGGCGTCGACACCGAGGACAACATCCACCGCAACTTCGGCATGCCCCATCCCGAGGGCTACCGCAAGTCGATGCGAGCGATGGAGCTCGCCGAGCGATTCGGGCTGCCGGTCGTGACGTTCGTCGATGTCCCGGGCGCCCACCCGGGCCCCGAATCGGAGGAGCGCGGCATCGCCGAGGCGATCGCCCGGTCGGTCGGGCTGATGACCCGCCTCCGCACCCCGATCGTCGCTGTCATCACCGGCGAGGGTGGTTCCGGCGGCGCGCTTGCCATCGCCGTCGGCGACGTCGTCGTCGCCCTCGAGAACGCGGTCTACTCGGTCATCAGCCCGGAGGGCTGCGCCTCGATCCTCTGGCGGACGGCCGACGAGGCCCCCACGGCGGCGCTCGCGATGAAGATGACCGCCGCGGACCAGGAGGCCCTCGGCATCGTCGACGTCGTCGTGCCGGAGCCGGGTGAAGGCGCCCATACGGATCACGAGGAGACGGCGCGGCGGCTGCGCGCGGTCATCGTCGAGCGGCTCGACGCGCTCGCCCAGATTCCGATCGATCTGCTCGTCGACGAGCGATACCGGCGCTATCGGAACCTCGGCGCCTACACTGAGGTCGCCGCGCCGCCGGTTGGGCCACCGGAGCGACCCGGCCTCGCCGATCGGCTGCGTAACCTGCTCGATCCCGGACGGTGGGCGAACATCCCGGTGCCGGGTCCGGGGCGTGGGCGGGACGAGCCGCCGGCCCGGGAGGAGGTCTGAGCCGTGTCCGAGTCGCGTCCCGAGCGGCGCAAGACCCGACGTCGGGCGAGCGACGTCGTCGCGCCCGCGACGGTCGCCGACCCGCGCAGTGACGGCGATCGGGCCGCGGATCACGCCGCCATCGACCGTCTGGCGAGCGACGTCCTGCCGGCGCTCATGGCGAAGCTCGGCGCGACCGGGCTCGGCGAGATCGAGGTCCGCGAAGGTCCCTGGAAGGTCCGGCTCCGCCGGCCGGCGCCCGGTCCGAACTACGGCCGCCGCGCGTCCGATCGACCGTCCCGGACCCAACCGGGTCACGCCGGCCACGGCCACGCCCCCGGCGCGTTCGAGGGCCATCGACCGGCCCGCGGTGCGACCGGAGGTGGGGGATCGCACGACCACTCGACGAACGGCAGCGGGCCCGTGGGGACGCCGGTCCGGGCGGCCGACACCCCCGAGCCCGGCCATCCCGAGCGCCGGCGTGGCGATCCCGACCCGCACCGCGCCGTCGCGACGGCGCCCGCCGTCGGCATCTTCCGACCCCGCGGCGAGAGCAAGGTCGGCACGCGCGTCCGCGAGGGTGACCGGCTCGCGGCCGTCGACGTCCTGGGCGTGCCGCAGGAGGTCCTCGCTCCGGCCGATGGCGTCGTCGGCGCAACCCTCGTCGAGGGCGGGGAGGCCGTCGAGTACGGCCAGGAGCTCATCGTGATCGAGCGGATCACGTCGCCCGTCGCCGGCGGCGGCGACCGCGCGCGGGAGCCGGCCTGATGTTCCGCAAGGTGCTCATCGCCAACCGCGGCGAGATCGCGCTCCGGATCCTGCGCGCCTGCCGCGAGCTCGGCATGGAGTCGGTCGTCGCGTACAGCGAGGCCGACCGCGAGTCGCTGCCCGTCCAGCTCGCCGACGAGGCCATCTGCATCGGCCCGGCGGACGCCAAGCGCTCGTACCTCTCCGCGCCGGCCGTCATCTCGGCCGCGATCGTCACCGGCTGCGAGGCCATCCACCCCGGCTACGGCTTCCTGTCCGAGGACGATTCGTTTGCCGAGGTCGTCCGTGCCCATGACCTCGTCTTCATCGGCCCGCCGTCGGACGTCCTCGAGCGGTTCGCGAGCAAGGAGGGCACGCGGCGGCTCCTGGCGAGCCACGGGCTGCCGACGATTCCCGGCTCACGCGGCCTGCTCGGCGACGACGCCGACGCGCTCGACGAGGCGGAGCGGATCGGCTACCCCGTCCTCATCAAGCCCTCGGCCGGAGGCGGCGGCAAGGGCATGCGAATGGTGCGCTCGCCGCGTGAGCTCGAGACCGCGATCAAGATCTGCCGCTCCGAGGCCAAGGCCGCCTTCGGCGACGACTCCCTCTACCTCGAGAAGTGGCTCGAGGACAACCGCCACGTCGAGGTTCAGGTCGCGATCGATCGGTACGGACAGGGCGTCCATCTCGGCGAGCGCGACTGCTCGGTCCAGCGACGGCACCAGAAGATCCTCGAGGAGGCTCCGACGCCGGCGCTGTCCGAGGAGGCGAGGCGACGGCTCTGCGAGTCGGCGGTGCGAGCGGCCGTGGCCGCCGGCTACGAAAACGTCGGCACCCTCGAGTTCCTCGTCGACCGCGACGGCAACGCCTACTTCATCGAGATCAATTGCCGCATCCAGGTCGAGCACCCGGTCACCGAGGCGCTGACCGGCATCGACATGGTCCGGACGCAGATCCGCATCGCCGCGGGGGAGCCCCTCGGCTTCAGCCAGGCCGACGTCCAGCTTCGCGGCCACGCGATCGAGTTCCGGATCAACGCCGAGGACCCGGAGCACGACTTCCGTCCCTCGGCCGGCGTCGTCGAGCGGTATCTCGTCCCGGGTGGCCCCGGGATCCGGATGGACTCGCACGTCTTCGCCGGATACGAGGTCCCGCCCTATTACGACTCGCTGCTCGGCAAGCTCATCGTCTGGGGCCCAGACCGGGCCACCGCGATCGCCCGGGCGCGGGGCGCGCTCGACGAGCTGCTCATCGACGGCCTCGTGACGAACATCCCGATCCACCAGGCGCTGCTCACCTCGGAGCCGTTCCTCGAAGGTCGGATGACGACGAACCTCCTCGACCGCGTCGGCAGCGCCTCGTTCCTCGCCGCCGCCACCCGCTCGTGACCCGGCCACGGCCGTCGACGCGGCGGCGGACGGCGTCCGGGCACGTGGCGCCGGTCGATTGGTCCGCACCGCCGATCCGTGGGTGGGCACCACCGGTCGGAAGGTGCGCACTTTCCACTGGCAGTACACGAGTCGGGCCGTTTCAGGGGCCCCTCGGTGGTTCCCGGCGCCTCCGACAGGCCGATTCCCCGTTGCATATGCCCCCACGGGACATACGAAGGCCGCTGAGGCGCGCGGATCGGCGGCTGGGGCGCGCGATTCGAGTCCCAGGCGGCCCGAAGACGCGTTTCCCGTTTACTGGCAGTGGAACGTTGTCACGCCGGCCGCGGCGTGCAGGGCTGCAACCACTCCGCGCTCGGCGCCGGGCGGAATCGCGGACACTAGGCAGCCCATGACGACGACCAGCCGCGAAACCGACACGCCCGCCGCCACCGCGACCGACGCGACCGCGGCGCCCGCGGGCACCGGATCCGGCCTCATCCACACGACCGCGGAGATCGAGAAGCTCATCCCGCATCGGTGGCCGTTCCTGCTCGTCGATCGGATCGTCGAGTACGACCCGGACGCGAAACGGATCGTCGGGGTCAAGGGGATCACCGCGTCCGAGTGGTACTTCCAGGGCCACTTCCCGGGCTTGCCGGTCATGCCCGGCGTCCTCCAGGTCGAGGCTCTCGCGCAGACGATGGCCGTGTACGTCGCGAAGCAGCCCGGGTTCGGCGATCGGATCGGCCTCTTTGCGGGCATCGACGAGGTCCGCTTCAAGCGCGTCGTGGCCCCCGGCGACCTCCTCCGGCTCGAGGTCACGATGGAGAAGCTCGGGTCGCGGTTCGGCCGCGGCCGTGGCGTCGCCACGGTCGACGGCGAGGTCGCCTGCGAAGGGCTCCTGAGCTTCATCATTCCGCCCGCCGGAACGCTCCGCTGATGACGCGGCTCGCGGTCCTGTCCGACGTCCACGGCAACGCGACGGCACTCGAGGCGGTGCGCAAGGCGATCAAGGCGTCCAAGCCGGACCACGTGCTGGTCGGCGGCGATCTCGTCCTCAACGGCCCCGATCCCGCGGCGGCCGTCGACGGGGTCCGCGAGCTCGAGAAGGACGGGGCCATCGTCGTCCAGGGCAACACCGACGTGGCCGTCGCCGACTTCGACTACGCCGCCGCGTTTCCGTGGCTGACCGACGGCGTGCCCGACTCGTTCCGCGCTGCCGCCGAGTGGGCGAACGAACAGCTGGGCGACGAACGCGTCGAGTGGCTCCGGCGGCTGCCGGCGGAGCGGCGGCTGCGGGTCGGCGAGACGCTCGTCCTCGTCTGCCACGCCTCGCCCGGGTCGCAGACGGCCGGGTTCGACCAGGCGCTCGATCCGACGGTCGTCGTCGAGCGGCTCGGCCGCACCGACGCCCGGATCATCTGCTGCGGCCACACCCACCTGCCCGAGGTCCGCGACTTCGGCTGGAAGCAGATCGTCAACGACGGCAGCGCCGGCTACGTGTTCGACGGCGAGCCGAGCGCCTCCTGGGCGCTCGTCGAGATCGATGGCGACGACGTCCGCGCGGAGATCCGCCGGACCGAGTTCGACGTGCTCTCCGTCGCGAATGCCATCTCGGCCCGCGGCCTTCCGGGCGACGTCTACCGTGCAGCGACGGTGCGAACCGGAAAGCTCGTCCGATGACGGCTCGCACAGGGGCTCCGCGCGAGCGCACCTCGCCGCAGCGACGCGTCGTCGTCACCGGCATGGGGATGCTCACGCCGCTCGGCAACGACGTCGACTCGACGTGGGACGGCCTCGTCGCAGGTCGTTCCGGCGTCCGGACGATCGAGGCATTCGACCCGTCCCGCCTCTCGTCGCGGATGGCCGGCGAGGTCCGCGGCTTCGACGCGTCGCACGTCCTCGACCGCAAGGACATCCGCCGGATCGACCGCTACATCCAGTTCGGCGTCGTCGCGGCACGACAGGCGATGGACCAGGCGAAGGTTCCGCAACGCCTCGAGGGGGAGCACGCGCTCCACACGGGCGTCATCCTCGGGACCGGGCTGGGCGGCGTCGCGACGCTCGTCGACGCGATCACGACGAACATCACCCGCGGTCCGGATCGCATCAGCCCGTTCTTCGTCCCGTACGGGATCCCGAACGTCGGGGCCGGGCAGATCGCGATCCAGTTCGGGATGCTCGGCCCGAACTTCACGACCGTGTCCGCTTGCGCGACCGGCGGCCACGCGATCGGCGAGGCGTGGGAGACGATCCGGCGCGGCGACGCCGAGGTGATGATCGCGGGCGGGTCGGAGGCCGGGATCATCGAGCCGCTCGTCGGCGGCTTCGCCGCGATGCGTGCGCTCTCGACGCGCAACGACGACCCCGCCGGCGCATCGCGGCCGTTCGACCAGGGTCGCGACGGCTTCGTCATCAGCGAGGGCGTGGGGGTGATCGTGCTCGAGTGGATCGAGCATGCCGAGAAGCGCGGCGTCGAGCCCCTCGCCGAGCTCGTCGGCTACGGTGCGACCGCGGACGCGTCGCACATCACGCTGCCGGCGCCGGGCGGGATCGGTGCGGTCCGCGCCGCGCGCCGTGCGCTGGAGAAGGCCGGCCTCGAGCCATCGGACATCGACCACGTCAACGCTCACGCCACGTCGACGCCGGAGGGCGACAAGGCCGAGCTCCAGGCGATGCGGACGATCTTCGGCGACCACGCCCCGAAGGTCGCGATCAGCGCGAACAAGTCGATGATCGGCCACACGCTCGGCGCCGCGGGGGCGATCGAGGCGATCGCGACGGTCATGGCGATCCGGACCGGGTGCATCCCGCCGACGATCAACCTCGAGCGGCCCGACGAGGCCGCGGCCGGTCTCGACCTCGTGCCGAACACGGCCGTGCGCCGCGACGTCCGGGCCGCGATCTCCAACTCCTTTGGCTTCGGCGGCCAGAACACGGCGCTCGTCTTCAAGCGGTGGGAGCCGTGACCGAGGCTCGCGAGCCGGCGATCGAGGTTGCGAACGGCGGCGACGCGTCGCTGCTATCGCTCATCGACCGGCTTTCGGGGCTGCTCGAGCGGAGCGATCTGACCGAGCTCGAGGTCGAGGTCGGCGGCACCGGGCTCGTCCTGCGCAAGGCGGCCGCGATCGCGCCCGCGACGGCGGCCCCCGCGCCCGCTGCCCCGGCCGATGCGCCGGCCGAGGGCGCCGCGGCGCCGGCCGCCGCCGCTCCGGCGGGACGTCCCGCGGTCCTCGCGCCGCTCACCGGCATCTTCTACGCGTCGCCGTCGCCCGGCTCGCCGCCGTACGTGAGGGTCGGCGGGGAGGTGGCGGTCGGCCAGGTCATCGGGCTCATCGAGGCGATGAAGCTCTTCAACGAGATCAAGTCGGACAAGGCGGGCCGTGTCGTCCGCGTCGTCGCGGAGAGCGGCCGGCTCGTGAAGGCGAAGCAGCCGCTCATCGAGGTGGAACCGCTGTGAGCACCGATCGGCCGTCCGCGCACGTCACCGGCTGGGGTCGCTACGCGCCGTCGCAGGTCCTCACGAACGCCGACCTCGAGCGGATGGTCGACACCTCGGACGAGTGGATCGTCACGCGGACCGGCATCCGCGAGCGGCGTGTCGCGGCGGCCCACGAGACGACCGCGTCGATGGGGGCCGTCGCCGGCCTGCGGGCGATCCGGACCGCGGGCATCGATCCCGCGGAGATCGACCTCATCCTCCTCGCGACGCTGACGCCGGACTACTGGATGCCCGCGACCGCCGCGCTCGTCAAGGAGGCGATCGGCAACACGAAGGCGACGGCGATGGACGTCATGGCCGCGTGCAGCGGCTTCGTCTACGCGTTCGCGACGGGTCAGGCGTACATCCAGGCGGGCCTCGCCCGGCACGTGCTCATCATCGGCGCCGAGACGCTGACGCGCTTCCTCGACTACACCGACCGCGCCACCTGCATCCTCTTCGGCGACGGGGCCGGCGCCGTCGTGCTGTCCGCGTCGGACCAGCCGGGCGGCGCGCTCGGGATCGAGATGACCACCGAGCCGCAGGGCGCCTACATGATCTGGCTGCCCGCCGGAGGGGCGAAGGCGCCGCCGTCCGGCGGGACGATCGCCCGCGGCGAGCACTACGTCCGGATGGAGGGCAAGGAGACCTACCGGTTCGCGACGAAGACAATGGCGACGACGGCGCTCGAGTCGATCCGCCGCTCCGGGCTGAAGCCCGACGACATCGACCTCTTCATCCCGCACCAGGCGAACGTCCGGATCATCGAGGCCGTGGCGAAGGGCCTCAACCTGCCGATGTCGAAGATCTACGTGAACCTCGACAAGTACGGCAACACGTCCGCGGCATCCGTGCCGATCGCGCTCGCCGAGGCCGTCAACGAGGGCCGACTCAAGGTCGGCGACCGGGTGACGATCGTCGCCTTCGGCGCGGGGTTCACCTCGGGTGCCGTGACGATCGAGTGGACCGCCGATCCGGCGCGTGGGATCGCGGGCGACGCGGCCGTGCGGCCGGAGGATGTCCGGGTCAGGCTGCCGGTCGACTGGAACTCGGTCGATCCGATCCCGCCGGCGCTCGCCGAGCTCATGGCGAAGCCCGGACCGGTGGACGTGCCGCTCGACGACGTCGTCCCGGGTGAGCCGGAGCCGGCGAGGCCCAGGGTGCCCACGAGCTAGAGCCGGGTTCCGTTGGACCATTGACATTGAACACTTAGGTGCTCAGACTCGCCTAAGTGTTCAAACCAGCGGCGTCGATTGAACAGTTTCTGCCTCTGGCGTCGGGGCGGCTCGGCTGACGTGGCCTACGTCGAGCGCCAGTGGGAGGGGGATCCCGGCGCCTACGGCGGCCGCCGGGCCCGGACGGCCTTCAGCTACCGGGCATTCGTTCCGGATCACATCGCCTCACTCGACCCGGCCACGACGTTCGAGGCGGCGGAAACCGTGGCCGCCGCGGAGCACGCAGTCCGGCGCTTGAACGACGCCGCGACCGTGAGCGGACTCGAGGCCGTCGGCGCGCTCCTGCTTCGATCCGAGGCGATCGCCTCCTCCCGAATCGAGGGCTTCGAACTGTCGCAGCGCAATCTCGCGCGCGCCCTGATCGACCCGCGGGCGGCGCGCGGGACTGCGCGGACCGTGGCGGCCAACGTCGTGGCGATGGAGGAGGCTGTTGCCCTCGGTGACGTCGAGCGGGCGCTGACGGCGGACGACATCCGGGCCGTTCATCGGACTTTGATGGCACGGGAGCCCGGGCGCGTGATGCCGGGCGAGTTTCGTCGCGAGCAGAACTGGATCGGCGGCCGGCTCGACTCGCCGATCGATGCGCGGTACGTTCCCCCGCCCGAGGACCACGTCGAGGAGCTGATGGCCGACCTCGTCGGCTTCCTCAACCGCGATGACGTCCCCGCCGTCGCCCAGGCGGCGATCGCCCACGCCCAGTTCGAGACGATCCACCCGTTCCTCGACGGCAACGGCCGTGTCGGTCGCTGTCTCGTGCATGTCGTCCTGCGGCGAAGGGGAGTCGCGCCACGGTTCGTCCCGCCGGTCTCGATCGTGCTGGCCGCCCGTGCCAGCGCCTACGTCGAGGGCCTCGTCGGCTATCGCGAGGGCCGGGTCATGCGGTGGTGCGCCTCGTTCGCGCGGGCGTGCGAGCGCGCGGCATTGCTGTCGATCGAGCTGGCCGAGGCGATCGCCCAGCTCGGAGAAGACTGGCTCGAGCGAGCTGGTCGACCGCGCCGGGACTCGGCCGCAGCCCGTATCCTTCGCGTGCTGCCGGCCCAGCCGGTGGCGTCTGCAGCGACGATCCGGGCGGCGATCGGTGCTTCACACCAGCGTGCGCTCGACGGGCTCAAGGCGCTCGCCGGGGCCGGAATCCTCCGGCAGATCACCGAGGGCACGTACGACCGCGAATACGCGGCGGACGAGCTGTTCGCACTGATCGAGGGCTACGAGAACCGAATCGCGGCCGCGTCATGAGGGCGACATGATCGATCTGGGAGGCAAGGCGGCCGTCGTCACCGGCGGCTCGCGGGGAATTGGCCGCGCGATCGCGGTGCGCCTGGCAAGCCAGGGCGCCGACGTCGCGTTCAGCTACAAGGGCAACGAGTCGGCCGCGAAGGAGACGGTTGCTGCGATCGAGGCGCTGGGCCGAAAGGCGGTCGCGCACCAGGGCGATGTCAGCGCCCCGGAATCCGCGGACGCGCTCGTGAAGGCCGCGATCGACGCGTTCGGCAAGGTCGACATCCTCGTGAACAACGCCGGCATCACCCGCGACGACCTCATCATGCGCATGACCCCGGAGATGTTCCGCGAGGTCCTCGAGACGAATCTGTTCGGCGCGTTCTACACGACGAAGGCCGTGACGCGGCCGATGCTCAAGGCGAAGGGCGGCCGGATCGTCAACATCACGTCGGTCTCGGGCCAGGCCGGCCAGATGGGCCAGGCGAACTACTCGGCGGCCAAGGCCGGGATCATCGGCCTGACGAAGGCGACCGCCCGCGAGCTCGCGTCGCGCGGCATCACCTGCAACGCCGTCGCGCCGGGCTTCGTCCTGACCGAGCTGACGTCCGGCCTCCCGGACAACCTCAAGGCCGAGATCACCGCGCGGACGCCGCTCGGCCGCTTCGGCACGACCGAGGAGATCGCCTACGCCGTCGCCTTCCTGTGCTCGGACGAGGCCGCGTTCATCACCGGCCAGGTCCTCGCCGTCGACGGCGGCCTCGTGATGATGTAGACGCCTACCGCCGGGCCGGGGGCTCAGGCGTCGAGCGCGGCCACGTCCTCGCGGGTGTCCTGCGCGACGCCGGTCGGCGGGCTGCCGACGGCCTCGTAGCGGTAGCCAAGCTCGCGCATCAGCGCCGGATCGAGGAGCCGGCGGCCGTCGATCACGATCGGCCGCGCCATCCGCCTGGCGAGCGACGGCCAGTCGAGCCTCGCGAATTCGGGCCACTCCGTCCCGATGACGCCGACGTCCGCGCCGTCGAGCGCCTCGGCGGCGCTGGCGACGACGTCCAGGTCCCGCAGCGCCGCCTTGGCGTTCGCGCCGGCCTGGGGATCGAACGCACGGACCGACGCCCCGCCGGCCAGGAGTCGAGCCGCGACACCGAGTGCGGGGGACTCGCGCACGTCATCCGTCCCGGCCTTGAACGCCAGGCCGAGCAGGCCGACGCGCCGGCCCGTCAGGCCGCCGGCCACCGCCGCGATCCGTTCCGCGAAGCGAGCCTGCTGCGCGGCGTTCGCGCTCGATGCCGCGATCGTGACGTCCATCGAGAGGCCGCGCGCCGCGCCGGCTGCAGCGAGTGCCTGGAGCTCCTTCGGCAGGCAGCTCCCGCCGAAGCCGAAGCTCGGCCGCAGGTACTGGCTGCCGATCCGGGGGTCGAGGGCGATCCCGCCGAGGACCTCATCGACGTCCGCGCCGTATTCCTCGCACAGCGAGGCGATCTCGTTGGCGAACGAGAGCTTCAGGGCGAGGAACGCGTTCGCGCCGTTCTTGATGAGCTCGGCGGCGGCGACCTCGACGATCAGCCGCGGCGCCTCGATCCCCGCGTAGAGCGACTCGACGACGGCAAGCGCATCGGGGTCGGCGCCGGAGAAGCGGCCGATGACGATCCGGCTCGGCCGCCGGAAGTCGTCGAGCGCGTTGCCCTGGCGGAGGAACTCGGGGTTGGCGAAGACACGTCGGGCCGGTACGCCGGACCACTCGACGGCGAGCCGCGTGGACCCCGGCGGCACGGTGCTGCGGATGACCAGCGGCACCGTCCCCGCGAGGAACGGCGCCAGCGCGGTCAATGCCGACCGGAGCTGCGACAGGTCGCTGCGGCCGTTGCCGTCGATCGGCGTGCCGACGCAGACGAGCGCGACGCGGGCGTTGGGAACCGGCTCGGCGGAGGCCGAGAGCGCGCCGCTCGACACCGCGGCGGAGAGGGCTTCCGGGAGCCCGGCCTCGTGGATCGGCGGCACGCCGCGCTGGATCGCCTCGAGGCGGTCGGGCCGGATCTCGACGAGGTGGACGCGGTGGCCTCGCTCGGCCAGGCCGGCCGCCGTGACGAGGCCAACGTAGCCCCCGCCGACCACGAGAACCGGCTCGCCGCTCAGCACCGGAATCATCGCCGCGAAGCCTAGCAGCGAGCCGCCGGAGCGGCACCCGGCCGCGCCCCGGAGGCCGTGCTAGGCTCGGCCGGATGGGCTCCGAAACGATCGCGGGGCCGTGGCGGCGTCCGAGGCGCCGGGCCGGCGTCGCGACGTTCCTCTCGATGCTGTGGCCGGGTCTCGGGCAGTGGTATGCCGGCCGACCCCTTGCCGCCGTCCTGCAGGCCATTCCCGTGGCCATCGTCCTGCTCGTGGTCGCGATCTTCGTCCAGGGCGACATCCAGCGACTCGCGATCCAGCTCTTCGACCCCGGCACGGCGCTGGCGATGCTCGCGCTCGTCGTCCTGCTCGGCGTCTGGCGGATCGTCTCGATGGTCCATGCCCATGTCGCCGCCGGCGGCCGGTCCGCGCTTCGCGGCGGGTCGCTCGCGGCGCTCGCCGTGCTCGTCGCAATCGCGATCGGCGGCCACGCGATCGCGGCGAGCGTCGCCCTTGACTTCTACGAGGCGGGTTCGCGGATCTTCGTCGCCGACCCGTTGACGCCCGGACCGGCGGCGACGCCGGACCCGGCCGTGACGCCGGCGCCCGGCGTGACGCCGGGACCGGCAACGCCGTCGCCGGCCCCGCAGTCCAACCGGATCAACGTCCTCCTCACCGGCGTCGACTCGTCGTCGATCCGGAGCCACTCGCTGACCGACACGCTGATCGTGGTCAGCATCGACCCGGACACCGGCGCGGTCGCGATGGTGAGCTTCCCGCGTGACATCGCCCGGTTCCCGCTGTGGGACGGACGCCGCTTCAACGGCAAGATCAACGAGCTGATGACGTACGCGGCCGCGCGTCCCAAGCAGTTTCCTGACGGCGGCATCGGGACCGTCACGCGCGAGCTCGGCTTCCTGCTCGGCATCGACATCGACTACTACGCGGCGATCAACCTCGACGGGTTCGAGCGGCTCATCGACGAGGTCGGCGGCGTCACGATCGTCAACGACCGGGCGATCAACGATCCTGCCTACGGCGGCTGGCACGACGGCCGCGTCGGCTTCCACCTTCCGGCCGGGACGCACCATCTCGACGGAGCGACGGCTCTCGCCTACGCGCGGTCGCGCAAGGGTGCCGGCGACAACGACTTCACCCGGGCCCGGCGCCAGCAGCAGCTCCTCGTGGCGCTGCGCAAGCGCCTGACCGAACCGGCGATGCTGCCGCGGCTGTCGGGCGTCCTCGACGCGGCCTCGAGGACCGTTTCGACGAATTTCCCGCCGGGGCGCCTGTCGGAGATGCTCGACGTCAGCGAGCGGATCAACGACGACGCCATCCGCCGCTACGTCCTCGGGCCGCCGTACGCGAAGCACCCGCCGACCAGCAGCACCGGCGGCATCTACACGCTCGCCCTCGACATGGACCGGCTCGCCAAGCTGTCGATCGATCTGTTCGGCGACGACAGCAGGTACGCCCAGCTCGGCTCGGGCTGACGTCGACCCCGGGCGCAGTCGGCGAGTCGCCGGCCGCCCGGCCGGTCCACGCTCAGCGGCCCTGGTGGAGCACGACCGCCGGGATCGTCCGGGCGATGATCTTGAGATCGAGCCAGAGCGACCAGCGGTCGATGTACTCGAGGTCGATCGCGACCCAGCGATCGAAGTCCGACTCGCGGCGCGCCGAGACCTGCCACAGCCCCGTCATGCCCGGCTTCATCGACAGCCGGCGGCGGTGCCAGATGTCGTAGCCGGCGACCTCCCGCGGCAGCGGCGGCCGCGGCCCGACGATGCTCATCTCGCCGCGCAGGACGTTCCACAGCTGGGGCAGCTCGTCGAGGCTCGTCCGGCGTAGCCACGCGCCGAGACGCGTCAGTCGCGGGTCGTGCGTCATCTTGAACGCGTGGCCGGTGACCTCGTTGAGCGCCTCGAGCTCGACGAGTCGCGACTCCGCATCGCGGCTCATCGTCCGGAACTTCAGGACCTGGAACGGGCGGCCGTGGAGGCCCATGCGCGTCTGCCGGAACAGGACAGGGCGGCCGTCGAGGACCACGATGGCCGCCGCGAGTCCCAGGAGCAGCGGGCTCAGCAGGATGATCGTGCCGCCGGCGAGAGCGATGTCGATGAGGCGCTTGAGGACGAGCCCGAGCGCCCGGTCCGGACCGTGGACGAACGACATCACCGGGATGCCTTCGAACTCCTCGACCCGGCCGGTCGTCAGCGCGAGCCCGAGGTCGTCGAGCGGCAGCCGCACGATGCGGCCTTCCTCCTCGCACAGCCGCACGATCGGCTCCACCAGGTGGAGCGACGCCGGCGGGAGGCAGATCGCGATCTCGTCGACGACCTCGCTGTGCAGGATCCGCTCGATGTCGCCGATCGTGCCAAGGACCGGCCGATCGCCCGCCGAGGCGCCGTTCGATTCGAGGCCGATGTGCCCCATGACCCGCAGCCCGAGCTCGCGGTGCCGCTCGACGCGATCGGCGAATGCCACCGCAGCCGGGCTCGTCCCGACCACGAGCATGAAACGGCTGTTCATGCCCTTCGTTCGCAGCCACGCGAAGAGACGGCGGAGGACGAGCCGCGAGATCAGCGTGACCGCGACCTGGGCCGGAAAGAGCAGCGCCAGGAATACCCGGCTGACGTCGGGGAGCTTGAGGAGGAACAGGGTCGCGAGTGAGGCGACTGCCAGGAGGACGCCGGCCCGGACCAGGTCGGCGAGCTCGCCCCGCAGCGTCCAGCGGCTTCGCAGCCGGTAGAGGCCGCAGAGCCACAGCACGGCCGGCCAGGCGATGCCGAACGCGGCCGCCGCGACGAGGGGATCGAGACCGGCCGATGCCCACGTCGTCACCCAGTCGGCACCGAACCGGCCGACCGAGATCGCGACGAACACGATCGCGGCGGTGACGCCGTCCGCCAGCACGAGGGCGAGCCTCAGGGCGGTGATGTGGCGGCGGATCACGGGCGCGCTCCCTCCCGGCGTCCTCCGGACGAACCGCCCCGAATGGTACCGCGCCGCGATGGTCCTCCCCGGAACCGGACGAACGTCCCACGGCCCCGATCCGGTGTCCTTCGGTATCGTCTGGGCATGTCCGGTGTTCGCCAGACCTGGTCGGGCATGGACGGGCGGAGCCGCCTCGCGGCCGCGCTCGGGCTGGCGCTGCTCGCCATCGTCGTGGTCATCGGCGTCGCGGTCGCCGTGCTCGTCGCCGGTCAGCCGCGGAATCCGACGACCGGCGGGCCGGCCGCCTCCTCGCCACCTCCGGCCCCGAGCGACCCGTTGCTCCCGCCCACGCCGTCGCTCGCGCCGAGCCAGTCGATCACCCCGACGCCGACCCCGTCGCCGACGCCTCGCGGCGCGGATCCGCTCCTCGGCACCGACGGACGGCTCACGGTCCTGCTCCTCGGCTCGGACTACCGGCCGTCCCACCCCGGCAACCGGACCGACGCGATCATGGTCGTCTCGATCGATCCGACGACCGGGCGAAGCGCCGCGTTCAGCATCCCCCGCGACACCGTCAACTTCCCGCTGCCGCGCTCGGGGACCTTCCGGGCGAAGGTGAACGGGATGCTGCCCCACCTCGAGCGAACGACGCGGGACGGCTACGTCGCGATGAAGCAGGCCGTGTCGCGGGCGTTCGATCTCGAGGTCGACCGCTACGTCTTCATCGGCTTCGCCGGCGTCAAGCAGCTCGTCACCGCGGTGGGCGGCGTCGACGTCACGCTCGACAAGGCGTACTACGACCCGTATTACTGGGTCACGAGCCGGCGCCAGGGCTGGGGCCTGCCGAAGGGCACGAGCCATCTCAACGGCACCGAGGCGCTGATCTTCGCCCGGAGCCGGAAGGGCGACAACGACTTCGGCCGCGCGCGCCGGCAGCAGATGCTCGTCATGGCCGCGCTCGACAAGGTCCGCACGCTCGGACCGTCGAAGCTGCCGCAGCTGCTGCGGATCGCCCGGAACACCGTCCGCACGGACCTGCCACTCGAGCGCGCCGGCGACCTCTACGACCTCTTCTCGACGGTCGAGCTCGACCGCGTCAAGCGCGTCGTGTTCGGGCCGCGGACCTACGCGACCGGATCGGCCGGCTCCTCGTTCGCGCTCAGGCTCGACGTGTGCCGCAGGTGGATCAAGGCGAACTTCCCGCCGGTCCGCCCGATGGGGCAGTGGCCCGACGCATCACAGGCGCCGGCGCCGGCGCCGAGCGCCACGCCGGGCCCGAGTCCCTCCGCGTCCTAGGTTTCGCGCCCGGGTTTCGCGCCCGGGGGTTCCCGCCCGGGGGTTCCCCGCGACGACGGTCACAGGTCGGCCAGGTCCCGCCGGGGAGCGCCAGCCCTGCCCGGGAAGCTTCGAAACCGCACGACGATTCCGAACGGTTTCTGGCGGGGCGCCGTCGGTTCGCCGCGGGGGACCGTCGTTCGCCGCGGCCGGTCGCCGCGGCAGCTCCTACTGGAACGTCCCGGCCTGGATGCGCCGGGCGAGGTCGTTCATCCACGCGACCATCGTCGGGTCGCGCCGCTGGTCGATCGTGTAGTTCACGTTCGACCACGTGTGGAACGCAATGCCCTTGGCGCCGAGGTACACGAAGCCCTCGCGGACCTGGCGGGCGAGGAGCGACTCGCTCGGCCGCTGCTTCTTGTGGGTCGACGGCTTCAGGTACTTGTGCGTCTGGACCATGAGCCAGATCGGGCGGCCCGGCGTCACCGAGCTCACGACCGAGCGAACCCGCTTGTAGTGGGTCGGCCCCGTCGTCAGGTAGATCGTGTTCGAGCCCGTCGTCGTCTCGACCGGGTACCAGTCGACCATGACGATGTCGGCCATGCCGTTCGTGTACGGGTTGACGGACATCCCGAAGTGCGGGATGTCGCCCCACAGCCCGATGACCGGGTGGTTCGGGTCGGCGGCCTTGTAGGCGCTGTAGAGCGACCGGATCTCGGCCGCGGTGATCCCGACCCACGACGGTTCCTTCACCGAGAGGTAGCCGAACAGCGCGGGATGGGTCTTCACCGTGTTCACGAGCGCGGCGACGCGGCTCGGGTAGACGACGCCGGTCGTGTGATCGGCGGTCGTCGAGAAGAAGAGGATGACCTTGAGGTCGCAGAGCGCGGCCTGGTCGAGGTACGTCTTCGCGCTCGCGGCGCCGCCGACGTTCCGGATGACGTGCGTGAACCGGCCCGTGCAGATGCCGTTCTTGTTGGCGGCGAGATCCTCGGGCGGCGGGCCCTGGAGGATCATCGGCGTCGTGCGGCTGTAGGGCGTGACGACGCCCGTCGTCGCGGAGCTCGATCCGGCGAACAGGGCGGCCACGAGGCCGACCGTGACGACGAGGCCGAGGCGTCGCGTGCGGCGGGCAGTGAGCGTGCGCATGTCGGGCCGATTCTCCGGGCTGATCCGGGAGCGGAGAAACGGCCCGGAAGGTCCCTTCCGGCGCCCGAAAGTCATGTGTTCGCCGGCACCACGGAAGGGTGCGGAGCGGTGCGCCAGCGAAGGGTTGCGGCCAGATCGCGACGGAGCCCGTCGTCGGCACCGGCGAGCCAGCGCCACGCGAGCACGAGCCCGAGCAGCAGGGCCAGCCCCATGAGCCCCAGCGCGTGCGTGCGGGCGACGAAGAGGATGGCCATGGCGGCCGCCGCCAGGTCGACGGATCGGGTGCGCCGGCGCACCGCGAGCGCGCCCAGTCGCTCGCACGCCGCGCCCAGCAGCACGAAGAGGCCGATTCCGGCCGGGCCGAAGTTCGCCCACGCCTCGCCGATGAGACCGGGGGCCGCGTACCCGGCGGTGTCCTGCTGACCGGGCACGACCCGCGGATAGATCCAATAGCCGAGGTTGGGGATCTCGCGGCCGAGGAGCGGTCCAAGCCGCCGCAGCCACGACGTCCCGAGGAAGTACGGCTCCTCGGCGGGGATCCGGTCCTGGAGCGCGGCCAGCGTGCGGGGCTGGACGAGGAACAGCCGGCTCGCGGTTCGCTCGACCGCGAATCGCAACGGATCGCCGGCGGCCTGGTCGCCCGCCCGGACGACGCCGAAGCCGACGAACACGGCAGCCGCGAGGAAGCCGGCGAGGAGCGCGGCCCGGGCGGGCACCCCGCGGCCCGACAGGAGCCACGCGAGGACGACCGCGGCCCCGAGCTCGAGCGGCAGGTAGCGGCCGCCGAGCGCCGCCGTGAACCCGACGCCGGCGACGAGGGCGAGTGGCGCCAGCCACGACCGGCCGAACGGCGGGCGTCCCGCCGCCGAATCGAGGAGCCACACGACCGCGAGTGCGGGCACCGCGACGCGGACGAGCTGCACGGCCAGGCCCGTGACCTCCGCCCGCGCCGCCGTCACGTCCCCCGACAGCAGCGGGATCCCGGTCGCGACGAGCGTCGGCACGAGCGCGACGATCGAGGCGAGCGCGAGGAGCGGCGCCGCGAGGCGGCGTCGTCCGGTCTCGGGCATCGGGCCGACCGGCAGGTCGGCGCGCGCCTCGGGGCCTGACAGACGAGCGACGCGGTCCGCGATCCAGACGCCGATGCCGGTCGCGACGACCGCCGCGGCGAGATACAACGCCGGTCCGGGCCGGCGATCGACGGTCGCGAGCGCAACCGAACCGACGCCGAAGAAGACGGCCTCGAGCGCGAGCCACGCAATCGCCGGGTGCAGGAGGCCGATCGTCCGCCGCGCTGCCGGCGCGACGAGCCACAGAGCGCCGGCGAACGCGAGCGGAACGGCGAGTGCGGCTGCGATCTCCACGTCGTCAGCCGGTCGCGTCGGGACCGGCGCCGATCCCGGCGGCTGCGTCGGCCGCGCCGCGGCGCATCTCGCCATCGCCGAGTCGCGCGGACAACCAGGCGTACGCCGCCACGCCCTCGAGCGCGTAGGGCAGCGTCGACACGAGCCGATACCCGAACGCGATGACGCCGGCCTGGACGGGGCCGACGCCGGCGACGCCGAGCAGGGCGACGAGCGCGAGGTCCGCGGCCCCGAGCCCGAAGGGCAGCAGCGAGAGGACGCCGGCGGTGATCGACAGGCCGAGAGCCCCCCAGGCGACCCGCGGGTCGAGGCTCGCACCGGTGGCCGCCGCGACCAGGGTGAGCTGCGCCGTGCCGACGGCGAAGACGCCGGCCGTCGTTGCCGCCAGGACGACGAGCCGTCGAGGATCCACGAGCAATCGGGCGATGGTCGCGTCCACTCGGTCGAGCGCCGCCGCCCAGCTCGTCCAGCGATCGCCTCCGACCACGCGACGGAGCGGCAGGCGGGCGACGATCGCGAGCGGTCGAATGCCGAGACCGTAGATGGCGGCGGGCGCGAGCCCCACGAGGAGTGCGAGGGCGACCGTGGCGATCGGCGGCAAGCTCCATGCCCACGAGGCCCAGAAGAGCACTCCGCTCATCGACAGGTACCCGAGGGCGACGAAGCGCTCGATCAGGATCACGGCCGCGCCGATCCCGTATTCGACCGCGTGCTGCGTCCGCAGCAGGTAGAGGCGGGCGAGCTCGCCCGCCGAGCCAGGGGTGAGGTTGTTGATCGTGTTCGCGAACGACGTCATCGGCAGCAGCGCGACGAACGGAACGTGGCGTCCGGCGCCGGCCAGGAGATCCCGCGATCGCAGCGCCCAGAGGATCGGCGTCGCCTGGCCCACGAGGAGCGCAGCGAGGAGCGGCCGGGCGTCGATCGCGCCGAGGGTCGCGCCGGCCTCCCATAGGCGCGAGCGCCACACGACGAGCGCCAGCAGGCCGATCGAGACCGGCACCCAGACGATCGGCCGGCGGAGCTGTCGGACCATCCGGCCGATACACTACCGCGCTGTAGTGACCGACCGAGTGCGCGACCCGTGATCGCCGGCTCGGCCACGACCGTCGAGGCACGGCCGGGCGCGCTCGACTTCTACCGCGCGCTCGGTGGCGCGATCGAGGGGCGCTGGACACGCGCCGCGCCGTACGTGGAGGGGGCCGCGATCGCGTCCTGGTTCCTCCTGCGATCGGCAGGCGCGCCCGCGGGCGCGATGGGCCTCTGGACGGCGGCCACCGCGGTCCTCGCCGTGCTGGCGCCCACGTCGGGGCTCGTCGTCCTCGCGGCCATCGGTCCCTTCACCGAGGGGTTCCTCATCACCCGCGACGTGGGGACGAAGCCGCTGCTTGCGCTCGCGCTGGCCGGCACGGCGGCAATCCGGGTCGTGCCGCTCTGGCGCGGCTGGCGTCGCGTGCCGGTGCCCGTCCTGCTCGGCCTCGCCGTCCTCGTCGGCACCGGCGCCGGACTCGCCGTCAGCCGGCTGTCCTTTGGCCGGGCCTTCTACAACAGCGCCGTCCAGATCTGGCTCGCCGGGATCGCGACGATGATCTTCGTCTTCGTGGCGAGCGCCTGGGTCGCTC
>DATBKB010000057.1:0-3134 GCA_036556145.1 Candidatus Limnocylindrales bacterium
ACAACCGGCCCGACGTCTTCCGGCTCCACGTCGACACCTCGCCGCGGCCGGCGGTCGTCGTGGAGTCCGTCCCTCAACACGGCACCGAGACGAAGGTATGACCATCTCTCGAGCAGTCCTGACGTTTGCCCTGGCGCTGGCAGCGGCCGCCTGCGCGGGCGCATCGACGTCGCCCTCGCTCGCCCCGTCGAGGCCGTCGACGCCGTCGGCGCCTTCAGGCGGCGTCGTCGTCACCTTCCAGGTCGGGGCCGAGCAGTTCCGCATCGAGCTGACCGACCCGGCCGACATCGACATCGCCCGCAAGCTCCTGGCCGGCGAGGAGGCACCGGGCATTCCCAACGGCGTCGTCGTGCGCGGCGATCCAAGCGTCAACACCGGCTACAGCTGGCACATCGATCCGGCCTCGGTCGAGTTCGCGGACGTCACGACCGAGGTCTGCGACGGCCTGCCCTCGGACGTCGAAGCGAACCAGATCACCTCCGATCGCTTCTGCCCGTGGAACGCGAAGGTCATCGGCATCGAGGGATAGCAGGGGAGGGGAGCTCGATGGTTCACACGCAGGTCCGCCTCGACTCGAGCCGCCTCGAGCAGCTTCGGCGGTCGTTTGGTGGCGAGGTCCTCACGCCCGACGACACCGGCTACGACGACGCCCGCCGCCTGTGGAACGCGATCCACGACCGGCGGCCCGCCGTCATCGTCCGGCCCCGGACGCCGGAGCAGGTGGCGAGCGCCGTCGAGTTCGCCCGAGAGCACGACCTCGAGATCCAGGTCCGGTCCGGCGGCCACAGCGCGGCCGGCTTGGCCGGGGTCAACGGCGGCCTCCTCGTCGACATGTCGTCGATGCGCGGCGTCGAGGTCGACCCGAAGAAGCGGACCGCCAGGGCCAACGGCGGCGCCCTCCTCGGCGAGCTCGACGTCGCGGCCCAGGCCCACGGCCTCGTCTGCCCGATCGGCGTTGTCGGCCACACCGGCGTCGGGGGGCTGACGCTCGGCGGCGGCGTCGGGCGGCTCCAGCGGCACTTCGGCCTGACGATCGACAACCTCGACGCGGTCGAGCTGGTGACGGCGGACGGACGGCTCGTCCGGGCGACAGCGGACACCGAGCCCGAGCTCTTCTGGGGCCTCCGCGGCGCCGGCTGGAACTTCGGGATCGCGACGGCGTTCGAGTTCCGGCTGCACGAGTTCGGGCCGGACCTGCACCGCGGCGTCCTCACCTTCCCGGCGACCCACGCCCGCGAGCTGTGGGGCATCTTCCGCGAGTACGCGCTGGGGGCGCCGCGGACGGTGTCCGCCATCTTCGGCCTGGACCGGGCGACCGCGGACGCCGGCTATGCCAACGACTTCGTCGGCCAGCCGATCGTGTTCTTCGCCTGGAACCACAGCGGCGCGGCCGACGACGTCGAGCGCGACACGGCCGGCCTGCGCAAGGGTCCGAAGCCGCTGACGACCACGATCGGCAGCCAGCCGTACCTCGACGTCCAGGTCGCCCACGACCTCGTCTTCGCCTGGGGGAACCGGTCGTGGATCACGAGCCACAACGGCGACGACATCCGGCCCGAGGCGTTCGACGAGCTCGTCGAGCTCATCCGCGAGCGGCCCGAGGGCACGTTCTCGGTGACTGCGCTCGGCGGCGCCATCGCCGACGTGCCCGAGGACGCGACCGCCTTCGCCGGCCGGGCCGCCAGATTCGATCTGAGCGCGGACGCGAACTGGACCGACGCCGCCGACGACGAGGCGAACGCCGACTGGTGTCGGCGCGCGATCGCCGTCGTCGAGCCGGACTTCACCCTGGGCGGCTACGCGAACGGCAACAGCGACGCCGGCCCGGCGGCGACGCTCCGGCTGTACGGCGAGAGGAAAGTCGCCCGCCTCGCCGCCCTGAAGCGGGCGTGGGACCCGGACAACGTTTTCCACGTCAACCCGAACATCGCGCCGTAGCCGACTGACCGCGCCCGAAGGAGGGCTCAGCGCCAGCCGAGCTCGGGCGCGACGTAGCGCAGGATCGACTCGATGGCGTGCGCGTTGTAGTCGACGCCCAGCTGGTTCGGCACGGTGAGGAGCAGCGTGTCGGCGGCCGCGATGGCGGTGTCCTCCTTCAACCGCTCGACGAGCTCCGCGGGTTCGGCGGCATAGGACCGTCCGAAGACCGCCCGAGTGTTCTCGTCGATGTAGCCGATCTGGTCGCGGTCGTCCCCTGACCGGCCGAAGAAGGCCCGATCGCGGTCGTCAACGATGGCGAAGATGCTGCGACTGACCGACACGCGCGGCTCGCGCTCGTGGCCGGCCTCCTTCCAGGCGGCCCGAAACGCGTCGATCTGCTTGCGCTGCTGGACGTGGAGCGGCTCGCCGCTCTCGTCGAACACGAGCGTCGAGCTCATGAGGTTCATGCCCAGTTGCGCGGTCCGAATGGCCGTGGCCGTCGAGGCCGCTCCCCACCAGATCCGCTCTCGTAGCCCGGGTGAGTACGGCTCGAGGCGCAGCAGGCCGGGCGGGTTGGGAAACATCGGTCGCGGGTTCGGTTGGGCGAAGCCCTCGCCGTTGAGCAGCTCGAGGAAGACGCGTGTGTGCCGGAGCGCCATGTCTCCGTCCGTCTCGCCTTCTCCAGGCTGGTAACCGAAGTGGCGGAAGCCGTCGATGACCTGCTCCGGCGAGCCGCGGCTGATCCCGAGCTGCAGCCGGCCGCCGGCGATCAGGTCGGCAGCGCCTGCGTCCTCGGCCATATAGAACGGGTTCTCGTAGCGCATGTCGATGACGCCCGTTCCGATCTCGATCCGCGTCGTCCGGGCACCGATCGCGGCGAGCAGCGGGAACGGCGAGGCGAGTTGGCGCGCGAAGTGGTGCACCCGGAAGTACGCCCCATCCGCGCCGAGCTCCTCGCCCGCGACGGCCAGCTCGATCGACTGGAGCAGCGCGTCGGAGGCCGAGCGCACCTGGGAGTACGGAGAATCCGACCAGTGGCCGAACGACAGGAACCCGATGCGCTTCATCGAACCAACACGCTACTCGGCATCGCGGAACGCGACGTCAACGCCGGACCTTGAACCGCATGTGGACGGCGCGCCGGCCCTGGACCACCTCCGGGTCCTCGAGCATCAGATGTCCGTCCTTCAGATTGCCGAAGTACGACTTTCCCT
>DATBKB010000058.1:0-10183 GCA_036556145.1 Candidatus Limnocylindrales bacterium
GTCGCGACCCGGGGCGAACACGTCGAGCCGGTCGGCCGACCACGACGACGCGGCGGGCTGACCCTCAGGATCGAGCTCCCCGCCGAGCGATTCCCAGTCGTGCCACGAGGCGCCGTCCCAGTAGCGATCCCACAGCTCGCCGTCCGGGAATATCGCGAAGACCTCGAGCTGGTCGACGGCCCACGCCGTCACGGCCGGCCCCGACGCGAGCGTGCCGCCGAGCGACGTCGGCTCGGTCCAGCGGCCGGCCGCGTACGCGCGATGCC
This sequence comes from Candidatus Limnocylindrales bacterium, assembly GCA_036556145.1. Lineage (GTDB taxonomy): Bacteria > Chloroflexota > Limnocylindria > Limnocylindrales > CSP1-4 > JACDAV01. The sequence goes on from DATBKB010000058.1 coordinate 267, forward strand.
AAAGAGCCCGGTCCTCGTCGACCCACAAGAGGTCGATCCGATCCGGGCTCCAGGAGACGGCGGCGATGTCGGTCACGTGCGAAACGGTAGCGGGCGGCGGGGCCGCCCGCGCGGGGTTCGAGTCGGTTCAGGCGAGCGTCGAGCCGCCCTCGAGGGCATTCGCGTCGAGACGACGCGCGACCTGGGCCGAGGCGCGGCTGAGGCCCGCGGCGACGCGAGCGGCCGAGCGCCGGGCGAGGCCCGGGCCGCTCTCATGCGAGAGCGCCTCGGCGTAGCGGCTGCGAAGCTCGGCCTCGGCCTGGCGCTCACGCGCGAGGTCGAGGGCGAGGAAGGCGATGGGGCTGAGTTGCATGTCGGAAAGACCTCCGTGGGCTCGGTGGTGCCGGTCGAAGCGGCGAGTGGCCGCCACGGTCAGCGGAGAAGGCTGCCGGGAGCGTCCTCGCGGGAGTCCTCCCCCCAGGCGAGGGCTGCCCCGCCGAAGAGGGCGAGGCCGGCGACGATGATGAGAAGAACGAGGGCTTCCATTTCCGGACCTCCAGACGTCCCTGTTGCGTAACCTTTTGATGAGGTTCTATCGGTTACGTACTCTAGCCTCTTGCGCGTAACCTGTCAACCCCTGTAAAGTGGTTACCTGTGAACGGCCAAACGACCCATGACCACGACTGCAACCTCGAGGTCGCCCTCGACTTCCTGAACACGCGCGAGCTCGATTCGGGTGCGCTCGTCGACCGCCTCGAGACGCCCGGCCAGGCGATCGGCTGGCTGTCCGAGCGCGGCATCGTCCACGCCGAGCTCCTCGAGCCCGAGCGCGAGCGCGCCGAGCGCGAGCCCGAAACGGGCGAGCGCGCGCTGACGAGGATCCGGCGCGTCCGCGATGCCCTACGCGAGGTGTCCCACGCGGTCGTGGAGGAGCGGCGGCCGACGGCCGCGGCGCTGGCCGAGGTCAACCGCGCCCTGCGCGCCCGGGAGGTCATCCAGCTCGAGGCGTCGGAGGAGGGCGTGGCCGTCGGGCATCGCCACGTCGGCGACCCGATCGACGACGCGCTGGCCCGCCTGGCCGAGCCGATCGTGCGCGAGATCAGCGGTGGCCGGTCGGACCGGCTCCGGATCTGCGACAACGACACGTGCCGCTGGGTCTTCTACGACTCCTCGCCGACCGGGCGCCGCCGCTGGTGCAGCATGGCGACGTGCGGCAACCGCGCCAAGGCGCGCCGCCACCGCGAGCGCCAGAGAGCCGAGAAGGCAGGCACGGCGGAGGCCGCTCGCCCGAACTGACCGACCGGCCCGGCCATCCCCACCGGCCGTTCCGGCGTCACTCGTTGCCGCCTCGCACCGCGTTCGACGCGGGCGGGCCGGGCGGCACCGTTGGGCATGCCATACGGCATATAGGCCGACAAGGCGCCGCTCCGCATTCTCGGGCCACCTGCAGCGCCCCACGGAGCGACATCGACCACATGGCCCGCCCCACCGTCATCACCTCGACTCGACTCCCGACCTTCGGTCGTCGCGCGCTCGCCGTCCTGACGACCGGCGCTCTGGCGCTGGCCGCGTTGGTCGCCACGCCCGGCAGCGCCTTCTCCGACGTGCTCTATCTCGGCACGAGCGCGCTCGCCGCCGGCGCATGTCTCCTGGGCATTCGAACCGGCAGACACGAGGCTCGCGGGGCCTGGGGCGCCGTCGCGGCGGCGCTCGTCATGATGTCCCTCGGCAACGCGGTCGCGCTCGGCGACGAGCTGCCGGGCATGTCCGGACTGGGGTACGGCGCCGACGTCATGTTCCTCGCCGCGTACCTGCCGCTGTTTTTCGCGTCGTACCGCTTTGGACGCGGCACCCACCGCTCGGATCGCACGGTCATCCTCGACGCGTCGATCGTCGGCCTCGCGGCCGTGCCTTTCGTCTGGGAGCTGCTCGTCGAGCCGAACCTCCCCGGCGTCGTGACCGGCATGGAGGCGATCCTCGCGATCGCCATCCCGATCGGGGACATCGTGCTCCTCAGCCTTGCGGCCCCGCTCCTCCTGTTCCGGTACGCCCGCTCGGCGAGCGCGGCCATGTTCGTCGCCGGGCTGCTCGCCATGGCTGCGGGCGACTCGGTCTTCGCGCTCGGCACGCTCAACGGCGCCTGGGCATCGAGCGCGGTTCCGAAAGCCGGCTGGCTGGCCTCGTACGTGCTGCTCGCGGGGGCCTCGCTCGTCCCGTCGGCGGCGCGCCTCGGCGCGGCCCGGGACCCGAGGCCGGGTAGCGGCGACAGCATCAGGCTCGCCGTGCTTGCCGCGGCGCTGCTGGTCTCGCCGCTCGCCATGCTTCGCGAGTCCTCGCGGAGCGCCGACCTCAACCTCATGGCCTTCGCGATCATCGCGCTGGTGATCGCGAGCCTCGTCGTGCTCCGGCTCCAGCGCACGATCGCCCAGCTCGGCTTCGCCGACGCTCGCCTGCGAAGGTTCCTGAGCCACGACGGGTTCGTTGCCGTGATCAAGGACGCGGACGGCCGGTACGCGTACATGAACGATGTCGCCCAGCGGATTGCTGGAGGCGCGGACTCCGGCTGGTACGGCCGCACGGACGCCGAGCTCTTTCCGGCCGACGTCGCGGCTCGACGCGGGCAGGCCGACGCCGCCGTGCGCCGGACACGGGAACCGATCGTCGAGACGGTCGAGGCGGAGGGCCGCGTCTTCCACACGGAACGATTTGCCATCCCGGGCAAGGGCAACGAGGTGGCGGTCCTCGGCGTGGACATCACCGAACGGCTTCGTGCCGAGGACGAGGTCCGCTTCCAGGCCCGTCTTCTCGAGAGCGTGCGTGACGCCATCGTCGTCGTCGATACGAGCGGGCATTTCACGTACTGGAACCGGGGCGCCGAAGAGATGTTCGGCCTGACCTCCGCCGAGGTCCTCGGGCAGGACATGAGGACCGTGATCACCCCGGGCTCGAGGGACCAGGTCGAGGCGCTGTGGGGCGCCGTCGGACGAGGCGAGACGGAGCTTGGTGAGTGGGAGACCACGAGACGCGACGGTACGAGTCTGTGGCTGAACGTCCGGATGAGCCCGATTGCCGACGAACGTGGAGTCCGGACGGGATTCCTGGCCCTCATCAAGGACGTGACGGCGCGCAAACAGGCTGAGCTGGAGCTGCGGCGTCTCGGTCTCGCCATCGACCGCGCGAACGACGCCATCATCGTCACGGACGGGGACGATCGAGTGACCTACGTCAACCCGGCCTTCGAGCGGATGACCGGGTTCGCGGCGGGTGACGTCCTGGGGCAGCGGCCGTCCGATCACCCGGCCGGCCGGCCGTTCGGGCGGGCGCTCGAGCAGGCGCGTCGCAGCGCCGCCGGCTGGCGAGGCGACCTCATCGACCGCCGGCGGGACGGCAGTGACCTCGTCGCGCAGACATCGATCTCGCCGATCAGCGTGGACGGCGCCCCCAATGCCGGGTTCGTAACCATCAAGCGGGACGTGACCCAGGAGCGCGCCGCCGAGCGCGCCGCCGAGCGGCGCGCTCGTGAACGGGCGCTGATCGCCGAGACCCTGGCCTCGCTTCGCGTCGGCGAGAGCCCCGAAGAGACCGCCGAGGCCGTGTGCCGCCAGCTGACCAAGCTACCGGAGCTGACCGTCGGCTCGCTGATCACGTTCGGCGAAGGCCGAGCGACCGTGCTGGCCCAGGCGGAACGGCACGGGACCGGGTTGCCGGGCCTCGACCTCTCGCCGGAACGAAGCCAGTACCTCCTTGGCCGCGCGGAAGCCGGGCCGTGGGTGGAGCGCTGGATCGCCGACGAGAGCCATCCCTACCACGCGAAATTCCTCGAGCTGGGGGTGATGGCGAACGCGTACGCGCCGTTGCTCGTCGGCGACCGTCCGATCGGCCTCCTCGTGGGCGGCTCCGATCAGATCGATGCGGTCGAGCGCCTGGCCGAACGCCTCCCCGCCCTCGTCGAGTTCGCCGCGATCGCGTCCACGCTGCTCGCGGGGCCGGTTGCGGATCGCCTCGCCGTCGCCAGGCTGCGCGACGCCCTGCGCGGCATCATCGACGCCCAGCGCTTCGAGGTTCACTTCCAGCCGATCGTCGACCTGACCACGGGAACGACGCGTGGGTACGAGGCGCTCACGCGCTTCGACGATGGCACCCCGCCGGACGTCCGGTTCCAGCAGGCGACCGACCTGGGTCTCGGCCTCGACCTCGAGGCGGCGTGCATCAGGGCCGCGCTGGCCGGCGCGAAGCGACTCCCGGCGGAGACCTGGCTGAACATCAACGTTTCGCCGGAGGTCGTGCTCGGCGGGCTGGCAGAGACGCTGATTCCGCCGACCGCCCGAGACGTCGTGCTCGAGATCACCGAGCACCGAGCGATCACCGACTACGCGAGGTTCCGCGAGGCCGTCATGCCAATCCGTGATCGCGTGCGGATCGCGATCGACGATGCAGGTGCGGGGTTTGCCAGCCTCCGCCACATCGTGGAGCTCGCGCCGTCGCTGGTGAAGCTCGATCGCTCCCTCGTGGCGGGGATCGGCGACGACCGCGCTCGCCAAGCGGTCGTGTCCGGCATGGTCCAGTTCGCTCGCTCGGCCGGCCTGATGCTCGTCGCCGAGGGCATCGAAACCGAGGAAGAGCTCGCCGTCCTCCGTCGGCTCGGCGTCGAGCTCGGGCAGGGGTATCTCCTGGGCGTGCCGCGGCCGGTGAGCGAGGTCGCTCGCCTGGATTCACCTCGCCCGATGGCGGCGCCGAACGATAACGCTCTCCATCGACCCTCGCGCCAGACGCGGGCCAGCGCACCGGCTCCGCCGGCCCTGTCGCGATGAACGTCGCGCTCGCAGCGGCCGTGCGGCCGTCGCGCGTCTGGCCGACGCTCGACGGCCTCGGGGCGCTCGTACGAGCCGCGTCCAGTCCCCGCTTTCGCGCCGCGGCGAGGCCGCGGATGCGGTCATCGGTCCGGCAGGCGATGTGGCTGGCCGTGCTTGCCGCCGTTGTCGACTGCGCGTGGCTCGTGCCTGGCCACCCGGACGCTGCGAGCCGCATCGTGGCGGCCAACGGGTTCGTGGCCGTCGTGGCGGTCGTCGCGTTCATTGCCGTCGGTCGCTGGCGACACCTCTCGCCGGAGATGCTCGTCTTCGCGGTCCTGCTCGCCGTCGATGCCTCGATCGGCGTCGTGATCGGCATCGACGCGAGGGTCTTCCTGCTGGGTGCCGGCTATGTCCTGCTCCTTCCGCCAGTGGTCGCCCTGCTGATCCCGTGGAGGACGTTCCTCCACGCCACATGGCTCCTGACCCACGCCGTCGCCGCCGTCGCCCTGGCCGGCCTCGCTCCCGTCGCTGCCATCGCCATCGACGGGCCGCGGACGCTCATGGCACTGCTCGTCGTGTCCTCCGCCGGCAGCATCCTCGGCCATCTGGCCAACCTGCGCGGCCGCGTTGTCAGCTTCGGCCTGATCGAGCGGATCAAGTTCATGAACCGCCAGGCGCGCCGCGACCAGAACGCGCTCGAGCAGCTCAATGCGCGCCTCGCGCAGGTCGCGTGGACCGACCGGCTCACGGGGCTCGGCAACCGCCTCGCCCTCCAGCGGCAGCTCGCCGTCGTACGAAGCCGCATGTCCCGCCTGGGAGATCGGTATGCGTTGTTGATGCTGGATCTCGATCACTTCAAGGTCATCAACGACACACTCGGCCACTTCACCGGCGACGACGTCCTGCGTCGCGTCGCGGCCGCGGTCCAGACGGCGACTCGCGCCAGTGACGCAACGTACCGCTTCGGTGGCGAGGAGTTCGTGGTCGTCGTCGGCCTCGCCCATGGGGATGAGGCAATGGCGGTCGCCGAGCGCCTTCGACGCTCCGTCGAAGCGCTCGGAATCGCGCACCCGGGCAATCCGCCCTACGGCGTGGCGACCGTGTCGATCGGCGTGGCAGTCATCGACGGCGCCCGTCTCGATGACACGGACGACGCCTGGCTCCAGTCCGCAGATGGAGCGCTGTACGTGGCCAAGCGATCGGGGAGGAACCGCTGCGTGGCTGCTTGACCGTGAACCTGGCTACTCGACGGGGATCTCCCGGTATGCCGCCTCCAGCCGGATCCCGCGCTGGCGGCGCACCAGCCGGCTGACCTCGTAGATCGCGAGGCCGGACAGGACCGTCGCGCCGGCGATGACCAGCCGGACAAGATCCTTCGTCGGCGAGCCATCCTCGGCGAAGAAGCCGTTCGCCAGGACCCCGACGCCGGACAGCGGGTCCGACAGGAACGCCCACTCGGCGACGAGGCACGCGACGAGGCTGAGCAGGCCAACGATCGAGATCAGCGGGATGCCGGCGACGGTCTGCGCGACCGGCGAGGACGCCCAGATGTCGCGGCGCCGATACGGGAAGAGGATCGCCGCGACCGAGACGATGATGAAGCTGGCGACGAAGGCGACGATCCCGACGAGCGTCGTGAAGTCCGGGTTCGTCGCGTAGACGACGAGAGCGACGAAGCTCAGCGCCCCGACGACGACGAGCGAGAACACCGGCGTGTGGAACCGCTCGCTGACCCTGCCGAAGCGGGACGGGAGGACGCCGTCGATCCCGTACGCGAGCAGGTTGCGGGATGCGTTGAGGATCTGGCCGGGCAGCCAGGTGTAGCTCCAGAACACGAACCCGACCCCGAGCAGCAGCGCGATGAGCGCATTCCCGGCGAGGTAGGCGACGATCTCGGTGAACGGCATCGCAAACGGCTGGCCGAGGACGGACCCTTCGGCGAGGTACGGATCCCAGCCGAACGCCCCAAGCGCCGTCGTTCCGACGACGTTCTGGATGAGCGCCGTCAGGATCACCGCGATCGCGACCGACACGATCGCGGCGATCGGCATCGACCAGAGCTGGATCCGTGACGCCCGCTTGATCTCGCCGCCGATGTAGGCGCTCGACTGGTTGAAGACCAGCTCGAGGTAGATCCACGTGATCGGGATGAGCGTCCAGTAGAGGTCGAAGGGCGCCTCGGCGAAGCCGGCATCGGTCGCTGCGGCGACGACCGCCGCGTGCGTGTCGGCCTGGCCCGTGATGGGCGCCCAGAAGCGGTTGAAGTTCGAGACGAACGCATCCGCCGAGCTCGTCAGGAGCACGAGCGCGACGACCCCGAGCCCGAGCATCGCGATCGCGAACAGGATGTTCTGGATGCGGAAATAGGCGCCCAGCCCGAGGCTGAACACCGCAACGAGCCCGGCGATGAGGAGGCCGCCGGTGATGATCGTCCCCTCCGGCGTCACGAACCACGCCCCGATGTCGACGAGTGCCTGGTTGCCGGTGATGAGGCCGAGGCTCCGGAACAGCGGCCCCAGGCCGAATCTGGCGAGAAACGCCGACGGCACGCCGCCGTAGATGAACCACCAGATCGTGTTCGTCCAGCTCGACGTCATCCCGAGCCGCGGGCCGAGGATCCGGCTGACGTAGACGTAGTCGGCCCCCGACCGGGGCATCGCGGCGGCGAGCATCGCGAACGCGAGGCTCGTCGGGAGCACGATCAGCAGCGCCAGCAGGTAGCTGCCGATCATGTTGCCGCCCGGGTAGAAGGCGGGCTCGAGCTGGATGACGAACATCATCATCAGCCCGATGCTGACGAAGTTGATGTTGTAGATGAGCGTGCTCCACGTCCCGCCCTCGCGGACGAGGCCGGTCGCCTTCCGCTCGAAATAGCCGCTCGTCGCCGCCATGTGACCCTCCTCTCCCTCTCCGCGGACGACGGTACGGCCGTCGTCAAGCGTTCCGGCCGGCCGTCGGGCCGGGCTCAGCCCGACACGAACTGATGGCCGACCACCCGATCGCCCTCGAGCGTCACGAGGACGCCCTGGAGCGTGCCCTCCCCGTAGGCCGAGCCCGGGTTGAGGCAGACCGTCCGGCCGATCGTCGCCGCCGCCCGGGACTCGTGGATGTGGCCGTGGAGCGAGAGCACGGGTCGCACGCGGTCGATGGCGTCCCGCACCGCGCGGGACCCGACCGGCTCGCGCTGGGGGTCGCCGCCGGCCGTCACGACTCGCATGTCCGGCGTCAGCTTCAGCGCCATGTCGAGGCCGGAACCGCGGGGCGGGTCGTGGAGGTTGAAGATGGCCGGCCGAGTCGGGTCGAGACGGCCGATGAGCCCGTCGAGGGCGCTCGCCATGCCCTCCTCGGTGACCTCGCGTGGCGAGTGCCAGGGCGTCGTCGTCGAGTAGCCGAACGAGGCGACCTGGTAGCCGTCCAGCTCGACGACTTGATTCTCCCCGTCGACGATCCACGTTCCCTGGGCGAGGATCCGCTTGACCGCCGGCTCGTCGTCGTTGCCCGGCATCATGATCGCCGGCACCCCGGCCGTCCGGAGCCGCTCGTCGGCGAGGCCGACCCAGCGCTCCGCGGTGGTCGCCATGACGCGCTCGAACGTCTCGTGGAGGTAGCCCGCGTCGGCGGCCATCCGCGCGACCTCCTCCTCGGTCGCCCGGTGCGGGTAGAAGCCGTTGTCGCGGACCCGGGTCTCGAGCTCGTCGAGCCCGGAGCCGGTCTCGACCTCGTGCTGCTGCCCGAAGAGCTCGGCGCGCCAGCGGCCGGTGGCGGTCTCGACGATGGGGACCAGGCGCTTGCCGGTGATGTCGCCACCGAAGATCACGGCGCCCGCACCGTAGAACGGAGCGGCGTTGAGGAACTTGCGGAAGACCCGCTCCGAGCCGTGGATGTCCGAGGCGAAGAAGACCGTCAGCCGCTTCGCCATCGTCGGCGGCCCGTCAGGGGACCCGGATGACCGGCGGCGGCTCGTGCACGACGGGCGGGAGGTCGAGGCCCGCGACCCACTCGGTGACCTCGGCGCAGGTGGCGATCCACACGCCGCCGAGGCCCTTCGCCCGCTCGATGAGCCTGCCCAGCGCGACCGCCCGCGAGGCGCGGCCGGAGACGAACGGGTGGTTCGTCAGCATGAACATCGCCCCTTCGTCGACGAGCGCGTCGAGCTCGAGGCCCCACATTTCGGCGACGGCGGCCGGGCTCTCGATGACGCCGCTCCCGGTGATGCCCGGCAGGTAGTTGTAGCGGCCCCAGTCGTCGAGCGCCCAGTGGCCGGGCAGCTCGACGATCGTCGGTGCGCCCTTCTTCGGCGACACCGCGAGCCGGTACGGCCAGTCGCTGTCCATGAGCCCGGCGTCGTACCGGAAGCCGTGCTTCGCGAGGAGCGACGGCAGGCGATACGTCATCTCCCAGTTCGGCGCTCGGTAGCCGATCGGCCGGACGCCGAGCACGCTGTCGAGGGCTTCGAGGCCGCGGACGAGCCGCGCCTCCTCGGTGGCCTCGTCGGCCTCGACGCCGCCGGTCGACCGGGACCCCTCGTGCATGAAGCCGTGATGGGCGATCTCGTGGCCGGCGTCGCGGATCGAGCGGACGGCGTCCGGCCACCGCTCCGCGGTGTAGCCGGGAACGAAGAACGTCGCGCGGATGCCGGTTCGATCGAGGAGCCGGAGGAGCCGCGGGATCGCCGTCCGCGGCCCGTACTCCTGGTGGCTCATGACGTCGTAGTACGCGGCGGCCTCGGGGTGCTCGGCGAGGATCGCCGATTCCTCGTCGACGTCGAACGTGAAACACGCCGCGGCCCGGTGGCCGTCGGGCCACCGGACTCCGTTCGGCAGGTTCGCCGTCACCTCGACCGGTGTCCCACCTGGGCGCGAACGATGGCGCGAACGTCGGCCGACGCCGCGCCTTCCGGCGAGCGGACCTTCACGTGGCGGATCCGCTTGCCCGTGCCCTCGATCAGGCCCTTCGGGTTCGGCAGGTCGACGCCGTCGGCGAGCTGGAGATTCACGTGGGCGCCGTGCGGAATGATCGCGAACAGCAGGTCCCGCATCTTCGACGACGTGCCGATCGCGAGGAGGCCGTTGCCCGGATCGAACTCGACGTGCGCCCCCGGCAGAGCGGCACGAACCTCGCGCTCCACCGCGCGCGCCGTGTCGG
>DATBKB010000059.1:0-9377 GCA_036556145.1 Candidatus Limnocylindrales bacterium
GCGCTCGCTGAGCAGCTCGCCGGTGAGCGGGTCGAGCTCGGTGATTCGCTCGACCTCGTCGCCGAAGAACTCGACGCGAACGAGCGTCTCCTCCGACGCGGGCTGGAACTCGAGGGTGTCGCCTCGAACGCGGAACCGCGCCCGGCCGAGCGCCGCGTCGTTGCGCTGGTACTGGAGGTCGACCAGGTGCCGCAGCACGGCGTCCCGCCGGTACTGGCCGCCCTTGCGGAGCCGGAGCACGGTCGCGCCGTAGTCGACGGGCGCGCCAAGGCCGTAGATGCAGGAGACGCTGGCGACGATGATGACGTCGCGCCGCTCGAACAGGGCGTGGGTGGCGGCGTGGCGGAGCCGGTCGATCTCGTCGTTGCGGCTCGAGTCCTTCTCGATGTACGTATCGCTCCGGGGCAGGTACGCCTCCGGCTGGTAGTAGTCGAAGTAGCTGACGAAGTACTCGACGGCGTTGTCCGGGAAGAACTCGCGGAACTCGGCGTACAGCTGCGCGGCCAGCGTCTTGTTGTGGGCCAGCACGAGCGTGGGCTTGCGGTGGCGGGCGATCGCCTGGGCGATCGTGTAGGTCTTGCCCGTTCCGGTGGCGCCGAGGAGGGTCTGGTGGCGCACCCCCCGCCCCAGCCCGTCGACGATCTTCTCGATGGCCTGGGGCTGGTCGCCGGTCGGCTCGAACGGGGCGACGAGGTTGAACTCAGCCAAGGGGACTCCTTGCCGGAAGGATACCCTGCGCGAGATGGATCGAACAGGCGTTCGACAGGCCGATCGCCGGCAGCCGACGGCAACCGTGGTACGAACGGACGCATTCACCGGACGAACGACCGAATGGAGGGCCCAGCGAGGGCGTGTGATCCTCGGCGCACGCCTTCGGGCATGCGCGGCTGCCCTCAGCTCGACGGGAGGAACCCGTGGCACGGGTGCTCAGGCACGACCGGGAATCCGGCCAGAGCCTCGTTGAGTTCGCCCTGGCCTTTCCGCTGTTCGTCTTCCTCCTCATGGCCACGATCGAATTCGGCTTCCTCTGGAACAACGTCCTCACGATCCAGTTCGCCTCGCGTCAGGGCGTCAGCGCCGCGGCCCAGGTCGGCGGCGAGGATGGGGCCGACTGCGCGATCCTCAAGGCCGTCGAAAACGCGCTGACGGTCCCCATCGACCGGACGCAAATCACGGCGGTGGAGATCTTCCAGTCGGACGCCAACGGGGATCCGATCCCGGGACGCATCAACCGCTACGTGCGCACGGGACCGCTCGACTGCCCGGGCACCGCCTCCCAGCCCTACGTCCTCGTCGGCACGGAGGGCTATCCCCAGGCAGCCCGCAAGGACACCCTGGCCGAGGGCCTCGAGGTTGTCGGCGTCCGCATCGAGTACGAGTACCGGGCGATCACGCCGTTCGCGGCCGGCCGCACGTGGGAGGTCTCGGACGGCGCCACCCTCAGGATCGAGCCGAAGCAGTGATGCGCCGGCCGCCGAGGCCCGGGCAGCGGGGCCAGGCCCTCGTCGAGCTCACGCTGATCCTCCCGATCTTCCTCATCATCGTCCTCTCAGCGCTCGAGTTCGGGGCCGCCTTCGACCATCGAACGGCGATGGCGTATGCCGTCCGCGAGGGCGCCCGGGTCGGGGCGAGCCTCGGCAAGGGCGGCTCGAACCCGTCGGCGGTGGACCCGACGATCGTCGCCGCGGTCCAGCGCGGGCTGACCGACCCGATTCTCATCGAGAACATCACCTCGATCGAGATCTTCAAGGCCGACTCGGCCGGCAAGCCGGTGCCGGGCAAGATCAACAAGTACGACCGGTTCGGCAACCTCGTCGGAACAGCCGGCTGGCCCGCGACGAGCCGGGTTCCGGGCCTCAACGGCGACTCGATCGGCGTGCTCGTCCGCTATGACTTCCACCCGGTCACGCCACTCGGCGGCTTCCTGGGGCTCGTCTTCGGCGGCAATCCGCCCTATACGACGCTGCCGATGACCGACGCGACCGTGATGCGCCTGGAACCGACGCCGTGATCCGCGTCCGAGGCCGCTCCCCATCGGTCCGCGACGGGGTCCGCGGCCAGGTCCTCGTCCTGTTCGCGGGCTCGTCCATCCTGCTCTTCGCCGTCCTCTCGATCTGCATCGACGTCGGCAACCTCTGGAACGCCTCGATCCACGTTCAGCACGCGGCGGAGGCCGCCGCCCTGGCCGGCGTGCCGTACATGCCCGGCGACTTCCCGACGGCCACGACGAAGGCCCGCGAGGAAGCGGCCAAGAACGGCTACTCCGCGGCCAAGGGCGCGACGGTCACGCCGGCCGTCAACGCCGAGTCGAATCGCCGGCTCGACGTCACGGTGACAAAGACGTTCGGGACGTTCTTTCTCCGAACGATCGGCATGCCGAACGTCACCATCTCCCGAACCGCGACGGCGGAGTACACGCTGCCGGTGCCGATGGGCAGCCCGCTCAGCGTGTATGGCGACAACAGCGGCTTCTTCTGGGCGGCGGCCGAGACCCAGGGGACCAATCGCTCGGCGGGTGATGCCTACGGCACGTTCTGGAATCCGAACCCGACCCAGAACAACCAGTTCGATCCGAACGGCTACCAGTACGCGATCGAGGTCCCCGCCGGTGCCGGCGCGACGAACGTCGACCTCTACGACCCGACCTTCTGTGCAGTCGACGACGTGAAAGGCACCGGCGATCACTGGATCCCGTGGGACCAGGCGGGCTGGCCGGCGACGTCGATCTACTACACGCTCTGGTCGGACCCTGCGCAGACGCCGCTCGACTACTCGGACGACGTCGTCGTCACGACCAGCGGCACGCTGTTCGAGAACAAGCGCCAGGTCGACAAGTCCGCAGCGCTCCGGGAGAACTCGGCGGCGTGGCCGGGCCACGCATTCTGGTCCCTGCCTGACTGCACCTCGGACACGTACCACAACCGCTGGTGGACGCTGGCGACGGTCACGACGCCGGGAACCTACCGCCTCCAGGTCACGACCACCACGCTGGCCGACATCAACGCGCAGAAGAACACGAGCGCCGAGAACATGTGGTCCCTGCGGGCCGTGAGCTCCGTGCCAAGCAAGAAGCCCCGCGTCTATGGCCTGGGCAAGATGGTCATCTACGCCAACGTCGCGAACGGCACGACGTTGTTCTATCTCGGACGGATCGAAGCCGTCCATGCCGGCAAGACGATGGTCATCCAGCTGTTCGACCCCGGCGACGCGGCCGGCAATTCGAGCATCGAGGTCCTCAAGCCGACGACGAGCAACTACAGCCCGACGACGTTCAGCTTCACCGCCGACGCGAACGCGGTCGGCCCGAAGAGCGGCACGAACGTCAGCCGCCTCAACACGACCGTCAGCGGCACGGCCCAGTACAACAACGCCTGGGTGACGCTGACCGTTCCGCTGCCGAAGACCTACACCGCGCCCCTGCCGCCCGGGGAGCCGGCGGGAACCCAGGGTGGCTGGTGGAAGATCCGCTACTCGTTCGACAGCACGACGACCGACACGACGACGTGGCAGGTGTCGATCCGGGGTAATCCGGTTCACTTGGTCCAGCCCTGAGCCGCCCTCACCATCCGGCCGGCCGACCGAGCCCTCGCCGGCCGCTGGTACTTTCGACCCGTTGGCCGGTCAGCGACCGTGTCGACAATCTGACATCCCGCGCCCGGACGACGTTGGTTCGGTGCGCAACCCCCCAGGGATGACTGATGGAGCTTGAATACTCGGACCCGCGCCGCCGAGCCAAGGTCATCGTCGCGCTCGGCTTCGTGCTGGCGCTCCTGGCCGGCGGAGGCGCCTTCTACCTCCTGAGCCAGGCCCAGCAGCAAGCCGGCCAGGCGGGCCTCCAGCGCGTCCCCGTTGTCGTCGCCAAGGTCCAGATCCCGGCCCGCAAGGCGATCGTGGCCGCCGACGTCGAGGTCCGCGAGGTTCCCATCGATGAGACCAACGCCTCGGGCGTCTTCTCGAACCCGGCCGCCGTCATCGGCCTCCTCCCGGCGGTGACGATTCTGCCGGGCCAACCCATCTACGCCAACCTCCTCGCGTCCCAGACCCAGGGCGGCCAGTTCTCGATCCTCGAGCCGGGCGAGACCGTCTCGCCCGACAGCCCCGCGTGGCGGGCCGTGTCGCTGACGGTGCCGGCCGATCGGGCGGTCGGTGGCATGCTCCAGCCGGGCGACACGGTGGACGTGTTCGTGACGATCCTGGTCTCGGTCCCCCAGGACCTGGCCGCCGAGGGCCGCTATCTCACCGAGCGGTCGACCAAGGTCACCTACCAGAACCTCGTCGTCCTCGCCCGATCCGTGGACTTCTACGTCCTTCGCGTCCCGGTCGCCGCGGCCGAGGAGATCAACCACCTCCAGGCAGCCGGCAGCGGAGCGTTCAGTCTCGCGCTGCGCCCGGCGGCCGACGAGCGGATGGCCGACGCGTCGCGGCTTGGAGCGACGACGAACCTCATCATCCAGCGCTTCGGCCTGCCGATTCCGGAGCCCTACCCGCCCGGCCGCGGACCGATCCCGACGCCGCGACCCTCGCCCTCGCCGACGCCGGCGCCCTAGCTGGCGGCCTCGGCCAGCGCGGCGCGGACCCGCTCCCTCGCCCGTTGGGGCGGGCCGGATGTGTCGATCACGCGGGTGGCCGCCGGGGCAAGCCGCTCGACGAGACCGGTCTGGGCGGCGATCCGCCGCTCGGCGTCGTCCCCGGCGACGCCACGCCCGGCCAACCGGGAGCGCTGATCGCCGGGATCGCAGGTCACGAGCCAAACCTCGTCGCACAGCTCGGCAAGACCGCCCTCGACGAGCTTGATCGCCTCGATCGCGACGAGAGCCGCCCCGGCCGACTCGGCCGCCTTGACCGCGGCCAGGAGACGCGGCCGGACGAGTGGATGGATGATCGACTCGAGGGCCCGGAGGTGCTCCGGATCGGCAAAGACGATCGCCGCGAGGGCGCCGCGGTCGAGCGATCCGTCCGGGCGGACGACGCTCCGACCGAAGCGGCGGGCGATCGCCGTGACGGCCGGCCCACCCGGTTGCGTCACGTCGCGGGCGATCTCGTCGGCGTCGACGACGGCGGCGCCGTCCTCGGCGAGCCAGCGCGCGACCGTCGACTTGCCGCAGCCGATCGGTCCGGTCAGGCCGATCCGCATCAGGGCGCCCGGGCCTCGATCTCGAGCCAGCGATCCTCGATCGCGGCGAGTGCCGCGTCGATGTCGGCCAGCTCGCTCGAGAGGCGTCGTAGCTCGACGAAGTTCGCGGCAACCGCAGGGTCACCCATGGCCAGCTCGAGGTGGTTCTTCCGCAGCCCCAACCGCGTGAGCTCAACCTCGACCTCGGCCTTCTGGCGTCGATAGGCGTCCTTCGAGAGCTTCTCCCGCGCGGCTGCACGGCGCGGCGCCCGCGCGGCGCTGCGGGACACCGGGGGCGCGGCAGGGGCGGCCGGCGGCGGGGTCGCGCGTGGCGCGTGACCGCGGAGACGTCGTGCCTCCTGCTCGAGGGCGACGTGCACGGTCCAGCCCGCGCCGATCGCGGCGCGCCATGCCCGGTACCGGCCGTCGAACGGCGCGGCCACGCCGTCGTCGACAACCCACAGCCGGTCGCAGACGGTCTCGAGGAGCCGCCGGTCGTGGCTGACGAGGAGGATCGTGGCGGGGGTCTCGAGCATGAACGTCTCGATCGCCTCACGCGCCGGGATGTCGAGATGGTTCGTCGGCTCGTCGAGCAGCAGGAGGTTGGCCGGCATGATTCCGAGCAGCGCAAGCTCAAGGCGGGAGCGCTCGCCGCCCGACAGCGATCGCACCTCCTTGAGCGTGTCGTCGCCGCGGAACAGGAACCGGGCCAGCCACGAGCGGGCCTCGCCCGCGGTGATCGGGATGGCCGTCTGCAACGCGTCGAGCACGGTCGTCCCGGGGATCGCGGCCGCGCGGAGCTGGGTCAGGTAGCCGAGCTGCACCGCGTTGCCGAACGTCAAATTCCCGTCGAGCGGAGGCAGCTCGCCGGCGATCGTCCGCAGCAGCGTCGTCTTGCCTGCGCCGTTCGGACCGACGATCCCGATCCGCTCGCCGCGCTGGGCCGCCAGGAACGGAACGCGGACGACTGGCCGCGGCTCCCGCGCCGGCGCTCCGGCGCCGTCAATCGCCCCACGTCCGGGCAGATACCCGGAGACCAGCTCCTCCAGCCGGACGACGATCTCGCCGGAGCGAACGGGTCCGCCGCCCGTCAGGGCGCGACCCGGCAGCTTCAGCCGCCGGCCGGGACGCGGCGCCTCGATGCGCGACTCCTCGAGCCGCGCCAGCCGCGCCTCGTGCTCGTGCATCTTGTTGAACTTCCGATGGCTGCGGTAGCGCTGCACGAGCTCGCGCTCGCGCTCGATCTGTCCCGCCTGGGTCGCGACGTCCTTCGCCGTCCTGGCATCGCGATCCTCGCGTTGCCGGTGGTACGCGCTGTAGTCGCCGCGGAACGCCGTGAGGCGCCGGTCGCGCAGCTCCCAGATCCGGGCGACGGTCGCGTCGAGGAACGCGCGGTCGTGCGAGGCCACGACGAGCGCGCCCGTCCGACGTCGCAGGCGCTCCTCGAGCCACTCGAGGGCGTCGATGTCGAGGTGGTTCGTCGGCTCGTCGAGCATCAGGAGGTCGGGGTCGGCGACGACGAGCCGGGCGAGCGCCGCGCGTGTCTGCTCGCCGCCTGACAACGTCGAGGGCGGTCGCCCCCAGTCCGAGCGGGCGAACCCGAGGCCGGACAGCGTCTCGTCGACCCGCTGGTCGACCGTGTAGCCACCCAACGCATCGAAGCGATGCTGGAGGTCGGCGTACGCGGCCTCGGTGACCCGACCGTCGAGCTCGTAGGCGCGCAGCTCCGCGGCGATGCGGTCGACGTGCGCCGCGCCCTGGCGGACTGCCGACCGGAGATCGCCGGCGGCCATGAACGTCGCGTCGAGGTGCGCCTCCTGGGCGAGGAGCCCGAGCGACAGGCCGCGCTTGCGGTGGACGCTGCCCGCATCGGGCTCGTCGAGCCCGGCCGCGATCCGGAGCAGCGTCGTCTTGCCGGCGCCGTTCGGGCCCACGAGACCGATGCGATCGCCCGCGGCGACGGCCGCGTCGATCGAGTCGAGGATGACGAGCGTCCCGACCTCGCGACGGATGCCCTCGAGCCGAAGAATCGACACGTCAGGTCCCCGACCCCGACGCCATCGAGGCGCGAGCTGCCGCTCGCCGCGTCGCCGCCGCGCGCCGGATCCGCGTCGCCCGCTCGCTGCCATGGGAGCCTGCGTCGTTCGGCCTCGACGGAGTCTCGACGCCGAGCAGGATCCGGACCGCGGCGGCGCGGTCGGCCCGGCCGAGACGCTGGCACCACGAGCAGAAGTGCGTCGAGCGACCGCCGACGACGATCCGCCGGATCGCGCGGCCGCAGCGCGGGCACGGCTCGCCCGCTCGCTGGTAGGCCTGGAGGCGCTCCTGCATCGAGCCGTCGCCGTCCGGCGCGGTGTAGTCGTCGACCGACGAGCCGCGCCGCACGATCGCCTCACTCAGGACCCTGCGGAGCTCCTCGTACAGCCGGCGTTCGTCGGCGGGCCGGAGCGTCGGGGCCGAGCGGAGCGGGTGGAGCCGGGCCGCCCACAGCGCCTCGTCCGCGTAGATGTTGCCGACGCCGGCGAGGAACGACTGGTCGAGCAGGAGTGGCTTGAGCCGGCCGCGCCGCGCACGGATCCGGCGGCGGAAGTCGCGCAGCGTGAACTCCGTGTCGAGCGGCTCCGGTCCCGTCGCGGCGAACGGCCCGGCTGCGCCGCCGACCGTCAGCTCACCGGTTGCCCGGTCGCGCTCGTAGAGTCCGACGCGGCCGAACTTGCGGATGTCGCGGAACCGCAGCTCGCGTCCGTCAGCGAGCTCGAGGACGAGCCGGACGTAGGGATCCTCGGGCGCGGCGGCCGGCACGACGAACAGCTGGCCGGTCATCTTGAGATGGATCGTCAGCGCGGCACCGCCCGAGAGGTCGACGACCAGCTGCTTCCCGCGCCGGCCGACCGCCTCGACCCGACGCCCGCTGACGGCCACCCGGAACGACGCGGGCTCGTGCGTCCTGAGCGTCCGCGCCCACGTCGAGCGCGCGCCGACGATCTCCGCCCCGACGAGGCGGGGGCGTAGGTCGCGCGCAACGGTCTCGACTTCGGGGAGCTCGGGCATCGGCGAGGGATCAGGCGCCGGCCAGCGGCGCCACCGGGTCGGCCTCGGGCGGCTCGTCGGCCTCGGCGGCGACCGCGTCGGCGCGCGTCAGCGGCGTCATCGACTCCCAGTCGTCACCGACCTTGATGTCGACGGTCAGCGGCACGTTGAGCGGCAGCGCCGATTCCATCGTCTCCCGGACAACCGGCGCGAGGCGCTCGACCTCGTCGCGAGGCACCTCGAGGAGGATCTCGTCGTGGACCGACAGGAGGAGCCGGGCCCGGAAGCCGCCGGCCCGGACCCGCTCGTCGAGCCGGATCATCGCGATCTTCTGGATGTCCGCGGCGGTCCCCTGGATCGGCATGTTGATCGCCATCCGCTCGCCCGCGCCCCGGAGTGCCGGGTTCGACGCGCGGAGCTCGGGGATCTGGCGCTTGCGACCGAGCAGCGTCTCGACCCAGCCCTGGGTTCGGGCCGTCTCCTTGATCGCCATCATGTAGTAGCTGATGCCGGAGTACGCAGCGAAGTAGCTGTTGATGAACTCCTGGGCCTCCTGTCGCGGGATGTTCGCCCGGCTCGCGAGCCCGAAGTCGCTCATGCCATAGGCCAGGCCGAAGTTCACCATCTTCGCCATCGATCGCTCGTCGGCCGTGACGTCTTCGGGTGGCTTGTGGAGGACACGCGCCGCGGTCTCGCGATGGATGTCGGCATTCCGCGCGAACGCGTCACGCAGGTGCTCGTCGCCCGACACGTGGGCGAGGATCCGCAGCTCGATCTGCGAATAGTCGGCGGCCATGAGCGTCACGTCGGGCGCGCCGGCGACGAACGCCCGCCGGATCCGGCGACCGAGGGCCGTGCGGATCGGGATGTTCTGGAGGTTCGGATCGGAGGACGAGAGCCGGCCCGTCGCGGCGACGGCCTGGTGGAACGTCGTGTGGAGCCGGCCGTCGTCGGCGACGAGCGTCGGCAGGGCCTCGACGTAGGTCGATCGCAGCTTCGTGTAGACGCGCCACTCGAGGAGCTTGTCGATCATCGGGTGGGCCGGCCGAAGGTCCTCGAGCACCGCGGCATCCGTCGAGTAGCCCGTCTTCGTCCGGCGGCCCTTCGGCAGGTTGAGCTCGAAGAACAGGACCTGCTCGAGCTGCTTGGGGCTGCCGAGGTTGAACTCGTGGCCGACGTCGGCATAGATCTCGCGCTCGAGCCGCTCGATCTCGGCGCGAAACTCGCGGTCGAG
>DATBKB010000060.1:0-26527 GCA_036556145.1 Candidatus Limnocylindrales bacterium
GTCCGGGGCGGCCGATCCGATGGCGGAACGGATCGCGAAGGAGGCGCGCAGGATCGTCGACGTGAGCGGGGCCGACGGCCTCATCGGCTACCGCCGGGATCCAGTGACGGTCGTCCACGGCGGCTGGCAGGTGACGATCCCGGGCACCTTCAGCGAGCGCGAGACCGACGGCGAGTGGTGGGCCGGCGAGGGCGGGCGCAGCCTCACGCTGGCGGCCACGGCCACCGGGACCGCGGCCGGGCCGATGTCGCCCGAGGAATTCCTCGCGAAGGTCGCCGGCGACCTCGGCAGGGGCGCGCTGGAGCATCGCGACGGCCCCGTGGTGGGTCGTGCCCGCCTCGCCGTCGACGAGAGCTCCGAAGTCGGGCTCGCGGTCCTCGACGCCTATTCGGCGGTGCGCGGCAGCGGCGCCGCCATGAAGGTCGAGATCCACGATCCGGCCGACTGGGAGTGGGCCCTCGACATGTGGAGGTCGCTCAAGCCCGCCTGACCAGCTCGCGTGCGTTCGAGCCGGCCCGGCCCGGCCCTTCCCGGCCCTTCCCGGCCCTTCCCGGCCCTTCCCGGCCCTTCCCGGCCCTTCCCGGCCCTTCCCGGCCCTTGAATTTGCCATTCATGCACCGGCGGGTTGGTAGGCGGGTCGGGTCCCCGCCAGCGGGCTCACGAGGCCTCTTCCCGGCCCGATTCGACGCTTCCCATGCACCATGAGGGCATCAGGATCTGCCCCAACGCCGCGTCAGCCGCGAGCGGAGCCGCCGAAGAACCCACGGATGAATATCTGGGTAAGGCAGCCTGCCCGCTGAGGCAGGCGCTCGGAAACCGCCGAGCGTGTGACAGGCAGCTGTCACGGGCCGCGGGTATGGTTCCGCGCGTGAGGGTCCAGTGCAGCTGATCGACGGCAAGCCCGTCTACGCGGCCACGGATCTCGTCGGGTTCCTCGCGTGCGAACACCTCACGGCGCTCGAGCGGGCCGCCCTCGCCGGGCTCACGAAGCGCCCGGAGCGCAACGACCCCGAGCTCGACGTCATCCGCAAGCGCGGCATCGAGCACGAGAAGCGGTACCTCGCCGGCCTCCGCGAGGCCGGGAAGTCGGTGGTCCCAGTCGAGCTCGACGGCTCGATCGAGGACCGCGGCGACCAGTTGCGGCGGGCCGCCGCCGAGACGATCGCCGCGATGCGCTCCGGCGCGGACGTCGTCTACCAGGCGACGTTCTTCGACGGCACGTGGCGCGGCCACGCCGACTTCCTCCTCCGCGTCGCGTCGCCCGAGAAGCCATCGGTCTGGGGCCCGTGGCATTACGAAGTCGCCGACACGAAGCTGGCCCGTCACGTCAAGGCGAGCGCGGTCCTGCAGATCTGCAGCTATGTCGATCAGCTCGAGCGGCTTCAGGGCATCCAGCCGGTGTGGATGCACGTCGCGCTCGGTGGCAGCGCCGCCACCGTCGAGCGGCTCCGCGTCGACGACTTCATGGCCTACTACCGGATGGCGAAGGCGAGGTTCCTCGCGACCGTCACGACCGGCGAGCCAGTGTTCCCGATCGTCGCGTCGTACCCCGAGCCGGTCGATCACTGCGACGTCTGTCGCTGGGCCGTCGAGTGCAGCGCGCAGCGTCGCGCCGACGACCACCTGAGCCTCGTCGCCGGGATCTCGGGACGGCAGCGCCGCGCGCTCGTCGAGCGCGATGTCGCGACCCTCGCCGACCTCGGCGTGCTCGCGCTGCCGATGAACCCGCGGCTCGACGGCACGAGCCCGCAGGCGCTGGAACGGGTGCGCGAGCAGGCTCGGATCCAGCTCGAGGGCCGGATCGAAGGCCGGATGAAGTACGAGCTCCTCCTGCCGAAGCCCGGCGAGCCGATCGAGCAGGAGCGTGGCATCGCCATCCTGCCGCCGCCCTCGCCGGGCGATCTCTTCTTCGACATCGAGGGCGACCCGTATGCGTTCGAGGACGGGCTCGACTACCTGTTCGGCATCCTCGAGACCGACGGCACGTTCACGGCGATCTGGTCGCGGGATGGCGACACGCCGGACGCCGGCTTCTCGCTGGCCGCGGAGAAAGTCGCCTTCGAGCGGTTCATCGACTTCGTCATCGAGCGACTGGACCGCGACCCGTCGCTCCACGTCTATCACTACGCGGCGTACGAGCCGACGGCGCTGAAGCGGCTCATGGGCCGGTACGGGACGAGAGAGGCCGAGGTGGATCGCCTCCTCCGGGGCGGCGTCCTCGTCGACCTCCATCGCGCAGTGCGGCAGTCGCTCCGCGCATCGGTCGAGAGCTACTCGATCAAGAAGATCGAGCCGCTCTACGACTTCGTGCGTGACGTCGACCTGCGCGAC
This sequence comes from Candidatus Limnocylindrales bacterium, assembly GCA_036556145.1. Lineage (GTDB taxonomy): Bacteria > Chloroflexota > Limnocylindria > Limnocylindrales > CSP1-4 > JACDAV01. The sequence continues at coordinate 2,332 of DATBKB010000060.1, forward strand.
GCGGGCTCGAGCATCGTCGCGTTCGAGGCGTGGCTCGAGCTCGGCGAGACCGAGCGCCCGGGGAGCGAGCATCTCGCGAAGATCGAGCGCTACAACCGCGACGACGTCCGCAGCAACGCGGCCCTGCGCGACTGGCTCGAGACGCTGCGCGACGAGCTCGCGCGCCAGTCCGGCCAGGAGGTGCCGCGGCCGGGCCCGCGCGAGCAGGAGTTGCCGGCCGACCTGAGCGAGCAGCAGGCGCAGGTGCGGGATACCGTCGAGGCCCTCGGCGGCCTGGCCGCCGACCCGTCCGTGCTGTCGCCGGAGCGGCGCGCCCGCTGGCTGCTCGCCCAGCTCCTCGGCTGGCACCGCCGCGAGGACAAGGCGATGTGGTGGGAGTTCTTCCGCTGGGTCTTCGATCTGACCCCGGAGGAGCTCGTCGACGAGTCGGATCCGCTCGGCATGTTGACGCCCATCGGCCAGGTGGGCGAAACCCCGCGCGGAAAGGAGATCTGGCGGTACCGGTACCCGGCCCAGGAGTTCGAGGTCAGGGGCACGGTCTACGACCCGGCACGGGCGCTCGCCAATCGCGAGGACAGGATGTCGGCATGGTCGGCCGGCGAGGTCGTCGCGGTGGACGAGTTGGAGCGCACGATCGACATCAAGCGCTCCCCCGGCGGATCGCACCCGGAGGCGATCGTGCCGCTCAACAACGTCGGGTCGAAGGACCAGCGGGCCAGCCTCCTGGCCGTCGCCGAGTGGGTCCTCGCGAACGGCATCGATTCGCCGGGCGAGTTCCGGGCCGCTCGCGACCTCCTGCTGGGGCGGCCGCCGAGGGTCGGTCAACGTCCGGGCGAGTCGATCGGCCGGCCCAGCGAGACCGACCTCGAGGCCGCCCGGCGCCTCGCGCTCGCGCTCGATCACACGACGCTGCCGATCCAGGGGCCGCCAGGTTCCGGGAAGACCTACAGCGGGGCCCGAATGATCTGCACGCTGCTCGCCGCCGGCAAGCGCGTCGGGATCACGGCCAACAGCCACAAGGTTATCGGCAACCTGTTGAGCGCCGTCCTCGACGCTGCGACGAAGGAAGGCGTCGCCGTCCGCGCCATCCAGCGCCATCCCGAAGACGTGATCGTCGTCGACGATCGGGTCATCGCGTCGAAAGGCGCCGCCGAGGCGAGAGAGATGCTCGATTCCGGCGCCGCCAACCTGGCCGCGGGCACCGCGTGGTTCTGGGCCTCGCCTGCGCTGCGCGAGTCGGTCGATGTGCTGTTCGTCGACGAGGCGGGCCAGATGTCCCTCGCCAATGCGGTCGCGGTTTCACCGGCCGGCAAGAGCCTCGTCCTGCTCGGCGATCCGCAGCAGCTGGACCAGCCGCTCCGCGGCAGCCATCCGCCCGGCGCGGAGAAGTCCGCGCTCGGCCACTTCCTCGGCAGGGCCGCGACGATCGAGCCTCATCGCGGCCTGTTTCTCGAGAAGACGTGGCGCCTCCATCCCGAGCTGTGCCGATTCACGTCCGAGGTCTTCTACGACAACCGGCTCGAGCCCGAGCCGCACCTGGTCCGTCAGCGGCTCAACGCGCAGCCCCCGGTCGACGGCGTCGGACCGCGGCTGATGGGCCGCGCGACCGCGGGCTTCGACAACGAGTCGCCGGACGAAGCCGACGACGTCGCCGAGCTGGCGACGGCGCTGGTCGGCACCGCGACGTGGATCGACGCCGACGGCGAGCAACGTCCGGTGACGTGGCAGGACGTGCTCATCGTCGCGCCGTACAACGCCCAGGTCGGCGCGATCGCGAAGCGTCTCCCGGCCGAAGCGCGCGTGGGCACCGTCGACAAGTTCCAGGGCCAGGAAGCCCCGATCAGCATCTACTCGATGACGACGTCATCGCCCGACCTCGCGCCGCGCGGGATGGACTTCCTCTACAGTCGCCATCGGTTGAACGTCGCGACGTCGCGCGCACGGTGTGTCGCGGTCGTCGTCGCGTCGCCGGAGCTGTTGCGCGTCCGCGCGCGAACGCCGGCGCAGATGCGGCTCGCCAACGCCCTGTGCCGGTTCGTCGAGCTGGCCGGCGCAGCGACTCCGGTACCCGTCAGCGCGGGACGAGCTCCCTGACGAGCCACGCCGCGAGGACGCGCGCGCAATCGACGACCTGGTCGAGCGGCACGTGCTCGTCGGCCGAGTGGGCGACGCGCACGTCGCCCGGGCCGAAGATCACCGTCGGCGTCGCACCTTCGTTGACGAGGAGCCGCATGTCGGCGCCGTACGGCTCACCGATCCGGTTCGGCCGCCGGCCGAGGACCGCCTCGGCCGTGTCGACGAGACCGACCGGCAGGGCGTGATCGGCCGGCACCGACGCCGACGAGAAGCGCCCGCCGACGATCTCGACCGTCGCCGGATGGTCGCGCAGGAACGGGTCGGCCTCGCACGCCGACGCGATGCAGGCGCGGAGGTCGGCCTCGGCGTCGCGCCACGTCTGGCCGAGCTTGACCCCGTACCGGCCCTCGGCCTCGACGCGATCCATGACCGTCGACGCCCACTCGCCGCCGCTCACCTTGCCGACCATCGTTGGGTACGGCAGGCCGTGCGCGGTCATGAGCGGATCCGTCTCGGCCGCGTTCCGCCGTGTCTCGTCGGCCTCGAGCGCTCGAACGAGCACGTCGAGCTTGTCGAGCGCCGACACGCCCTCGCGTCGCTTCGACGCATGCGCCGCGCGACCGGGCACCGTGAGACGGAACGTGATCGCGCCGGCATGGGCGACGACGACGTCGAGCTCGCTCGGCTCCGTGATGACCGCGGCATCACCCGTGACGCCGGCCCGGATTGCGGCGAGCATCCCCTGCCCGCCGTCCTCCTCCGACGGAACGAACGCGAGCACGACGTCCCCGCCGAGGCTCGTGCGGTCCGCGACCGACCGGATGACCCGGCCCGCCTCGAGGATCGCGGCGACGCCACCCTTCATGTCGCACGCGCCACGGCCGTAGACGTTGCCGTCCCTGATCTCCCCGCCGAAGGGATCGACGGTCCATGTCCCGGCGTCGCCGGGCGGAACGACGTCGACGTGGCCGGCGAGAACGAGCCGGCGGCCGCCCGGCCGCCCTACCCGGCCGAGGACGATCGGCAGGCTGGCCCTCGGCATCTCGGCACCGGGCCAGTCCGGGTCGGCCGCGGCCTCCTGCGGCGTAGGCGTGATTCGCTCGACCGGGATGTTTGCAGCCTCGAGCAGGTGGACGATCTCGAGCTGGATCTCCTCCTCGCGGCCGGTGACGCTCGCGATCCGAACCAGCCCGACGAGGTCGTCGGCGATCCGGGTCGGGTCGACCGCTGCGACTGCCGCTCGCTCGAGATCGGTCCGGGACACGATCAGCCTCGCAGGATGGGCCGCGTGAGGCACGTGGGCCCGCCCGAGCCGTTGATGCCGATCTCGGTCGCAGCGTATGCGTGGACCTCGCAACCGCGCGCCTCGAGGGCGGCCCGCGTCCGGGGATTGCCGGCGGCGACGACGAGCACGCCCGGTCGGACCGCGAGGACGTTGCAGCCGAGCGTCGGGAACTCCTCCTCCGGGACCTCGACGAGCCGGACGCCGAGGTCGGCGAGCAGCTCCCACAGCCCGACCGGCAGGAGCGGCAGGAAAACGACCGCGAGGTCGTCGGCGACCGGCGAGATGACCGACAGGAGGTGGATCAGCTCGTCCGCGCCCCGCCAGTACGGCACGTCGAAGATCCGGACGTCGCCGCCGACGAGCGCCGCGAGCTGATCGGCGCCATTCGAATTCGTTCGCAGGGTGCGGCCGATGCAGAGCAGGTCCGGGCGGAGCCAGAACGTGTCGCCGCCCTCGATCGTGCCCGGTGCCTCGATCCGGCCGAGCGTCGGAATGCCGGCCTCGCGGGTCCAGGCCTCGAGCGCCTGCGGCTCGCCGCGGCGGTTCGGCTTGCCCGGACGCAACGGAATCGCGCCGCGATCGGTGACCAGCAGCGGGTCGAACGTGTAGACGAGGTCGGGGCTCTCGGTCTCCGCTTCGAGCGCGTGGACCGCGACGCCGAGCGACGCCAGGAGCTCGCTGAACGCGTCGTGCTCGCGGCGCGCCGTCGCGAGGTCGACCGGGTGGAGGAACCCATGCGCGGGGTCGGCGAACGCGGCGCCGAACGCGGGCCCCGGTCGCTTCACGAGGGCGTCGCGGAGCGGGGCGGTCATCGACTGTGCGCCGAAGCGCCGCTCGGTCAGGGTCATCGGCGCGGAGCATACGGCGCGCGAGCGGGCTGAGCGGTGGCCGATGCAGGCGGAGTACCCTGTCGGCGCGATGGCCGGCTACGCCGCAGCGACCCGGATCGAGCACGTCGAGATCCACCCCGGTGCCTCCGCCGTGGCGTGGGCTTCGCGACGCGAACCGGACGCCGAGGCGGACATTGCCGGTGCAACGGTCGTCGAGCTCGTCGGCTCTGGGCTCGACGCGCATCTCCGGGAACGCCTCACCGACGTCCGCATCTACTTCGGGCAGCTCACCTGGTACCTCTTCAACGAGGAGGGCTGGCGCTGACCGGGGGTCCGGGGCGGAGCCACCCGATCGGGTGGGTTGCCTGCCCCGGTGGACGCGACGACGATGGCCCCGGTCCGGAGTCCACCCCGATGGAGGCTGCCTGATGCCGTTTTCGCCGACCGTCACCGTCCGCCGCGGCACCGCGATCCGCGTCGCCGCCCTCTTCGTCGTCCTGGCGCTCCTGCTGCCGGCGCCCGCCGCCGGCACCGTCGCCCGACCCGGATCCGCCGCAGCGACCGCGCCGTCGGCCTACGACCCGAACGCCGTCACCGTCGGCTGGACGAAGGTCGCCCAGGGCCTCTCGAAGCCGGTCTTCCTGACCCATGCCGGCGACGGCTCCGGCCGCCGCTTCGTCGTCGAGCAGACCGGCCGGATCCGTGTGATCACGGCCGGCGGGACGCTGCTCGCGACGTCGTTCCTCAACCTGTCGACGAACGTCGCGACCGGGTCGGAGCAGGGCCTCCTCGGCCTGGCGTTCCATCCGGACTACGAGACGAACGGCAAGTTCTACGTCTACTTCACGCTGAAGAGCAGCGGCTACCAGGTCATCAACGAGTACACGGCCAACCCGCCCAGCGCGAACACCGTCGACTGGCACACGGGCCGTCGCGTCATGACGATGACCGACCCGTACTCGAACCACAACGGCGGCCACATCGCCTTCGGCGCCGACGGCTATCTCTACATCGGCACCGGCGACGGCGGCTCGGCCGGCGACCCGGGCAACCGCGCCCAGAGCACGGTCAACGTCCTCGGCAAGATGCTCCGGATCAACGTCAACCCGCCGTTCATCAGCGGCAGGGGCTACGGCGTGCCGGGCGACAACCCGTATGTCGGCATCGCCGGCTACGACGAGATCTGGTCGCGCGGCCTGCGCAACCCGTGGGGCTGGTCGTTCGACCGATCGACGAACGACCTGTACATCGCGGACGTCGGCCAGAACCGATACGAGGAGCTGAACATCTCGCTCGCACCGAACGCCGGTCGCAACGTCAACTACGGCTGGCGGGTGATGGAAGGCCGGCACTGCTACAGCCCGATGTCCGGCTGCGCGACGAGCGGCAAGGTCCAGCCGCAGCTCGAGTACGGCCACTCGTCAGGCAACTGCTCGATCACCGGCGGGTACGTCTATCGCGGCACCGCCTCGCCGGTGCTCGATGGCGGCTACTTCTTCGCCGACTACTGCTCGGGCCGGCTGTGGTCGATCCCGGCCCAGTCGACGTTCCCGGTGAACAAGGTCCAGCACATCGACTCGGCGTACAACATCTCCGGCTTCGGCGAAGACGAGGCCGGCGAGGTGTACGTCGTGTTCCACCAGGGCCTCGTCTACCGGCTCGTCGGCACCCCGAAGTGAGCGGCGCTTCCTAGCCGAAGCGCCCCGGATCGAGCTCGGGCGGCGGATCGCTCCGTCGCCCGAGGACGAGGTCGGCGACGATCGCGGCCGAGCCCGGTCCCGTGGAGATTCCCCACGGCCCGTGGCCGGCCACGACGTACAGGCGGTCGAGCCACGGGATCCGCCCGACGAGCGGCCGCCCGTCGTCGCTCACCGGGCGGGCGCAGCGGCGTGACGAGACGACGGGCGCATCTGCGATCGCCGGCACGAAGCGCGCGCCGCGCCGTTGCAGCTCCGGCACGATCGAGGCCGCATCCGGCTCGCGCTCGAGGAACGTCGAGCCGAGCACGGACCGTCCGGCCGCGGTGACAAGGCTGAACCCGTACCCGGGGAGCGCCTCGCCGCCTGGCTCGATCGCCTCATCGAGCTCCGCCTCCTCGAGGACGTGGCCCGGCGGCTCGGGCAACGCGATCTCGGCGACGACGCCCCAGGAGCGCCGGATGGGACACCACCGGCCGGTCGGATCGACGATCCCTGGGGTCCACGGACCTGCGGCGAGGACTACGGCCGGCGCAAGGATCTGGCGATCTCCGACCCGAGCCCCGACGGCACGGCGTCCGTCGCGGACGATCGAGGCGGGCGCGGCGACCGCGACGAGCGCTCCGCGAGCCGCCGCGAGCTCGGCATACGCGGTCGTCGCTGCGCCGGGCGCGACCGGGTAGCCGATCTCGAGCCGGCACGCGGCGACCGACGGGTCGATCGACGGCTCGAGGGCATGGACGGCCTCGGGATCGAGGTACTCCGGTTGCAGCTCCGGCGCGCGCGCTGCGAGCTCCTCGGCGAGCCGCTTCGCGAGTGTCGCGTCGCGGCTGACGTAGAGAAGGCCGGCGGGCTCACGCGGCAGCGCGAACGGCGCGACGGCGGCGTCCTCGAGTGCGCGATACCGAGTGACCGATTCGCGATAGAGCGCGGCGAGAACGGGATCGATCGGCGCCTGGACGACGCCCGAGTTGCGACCGGACGCACCCCCGGCGATGGCATCTCGCTCGACGAGAACGACGCTCGCGCCGGCTTCGGCGAGGAAGGCGGCCGTCGCGGTTCCGGCGATGCCGCCACCGATGACGACGACGTCTGCGCTCTTGGGCAGCGCGCGGGTCGGGGGTGCCGGCCCGGTGCCGGCCGACGTCACCCCGAGGGCCTCAGGACGTGACGGGCAGGCGCGCACGACCGGCGACGATCGCCTGCAGCGCCTCGACGAGGCGATCGACCTCCGCCTCGGTGTTGTAGTGCGTCAGCCCGATACGCAGGACCCCACCGTCGTCGAGCAGCCCCAGCCGTTCGATGAGGCCCGTCGCGTAGAAGTCGCCGTGCCACGTCGCGATCCCCTGCCGGCCGAGCGCGGCGGACGCCGCCTCCGGCGACACCCCGTCGAACCGGACGGCCGCCGTCGGGGTTCGGTCGGCAAAGCGCGCGCGATCGGCAATGCCGAAGAGGCGATACCCCGGGATGCGCTGGAGCCCATCGACGAGCTGCCCGAACAGCTCCATCTCGTGCCGGCGGATCGCGCCCATGCCGGCGACGATCGCGTCGCGACGCGGCGCCGCCTCCCCTGCCCCACCGAAGGCGCGGCCGAGCCACGCGATGTACTCGATCGCGGCGAGCGTCCCCGCGAGCCCCTCGAAGTTCGCGGTTCCCGTCGCGAACCGGTGATGCGCCGGCCGGATCTTGTACGAGGGCAAGCGGTCGAGGACGTCGGCCCGGCCGTAGAGGATCCCGACGTGCGGCCCGAAGAACTTGTACGCCGAGCAGGCGACGAGGTCGGCGCCCGCGGCGCGCACGTCCATCGCCACGTGCGGCGCGAAGTGGACCGCGTCGACGTACAGCAGCGCGCCGGCGGCGTGGACTCGACGCGCGATGTCCTCGACCGGGTTGATCGTCCCGACCGCGTTTGACGCCCAGCCGACGGCGACGAGCTTCGTTCGCGGGCCGAGCACGTGATCGAGCGACTCGAGGTCGAGCGTGCAATCGTCGAGTCGCACGTCGACCGCGCGAACCCCGAAGCCGCGCTCCGCGGCCAGCGAGCGCCACGGCCCGATGTTCGCCTCGTGATCGAGTCCCGTGACGACGATCTCGTCGCCCGGCTGCATGGTCGCGCCGACCGAGCGACTGACGTGGAAGGTGAGCGAGGTCATATTTGCCCCGAACGTGATTTCGTCGACGTCCGCGGCGCCGAACAGGTCCACCGCGGCGCGGTGAGCCTCGGCAGCCATCGCGTCGGAGCGCTCGCTCGTCGGAAAGGATCCGCCGGCGTTCGCGTTCGACTCGCGGTAGTAACGGGTCACGGCATCGATGACCGAATCCGGCACCTGGGTGCCGCCGGGCCCGTCGAAGAACGTCATCGGCCGTCCCTCGTAGGCCAGCCCGAGGGCGGGAAAGCGGCGCCGGATCGCCTCGACGTCGAACCTGCTCATGGCCCGATGCTCGCGACAAGTCGTTGCCCTGTCAACGTGTAAGATCGCCCCGTGACCGAGACCGTCGGAGCCCAGGCCGCCACCGGCCGAGCCGCGGGACCCGATCCCCGCCTCGACGCCTGGCGCGCCTTCCTGCAGGCCCACGCCCGCCTGTTCCGGCGCCTCGACGAGGAGCTGCGGGCCGATCACGGCCTGTCGCTGCCGGAGTACGACGCGCTCCTCCAGATCGCCCAGGCGCCCGGGCGCCGGCTCCGGATGAGCCAGCTCGCCGATCGCGTCCTCCTCAGCAAGAGCGGGGTCACGCGGCTCGTCGACCGTCTCGTCGCCGATGGCCTCGTCGAGCGCTGGCAGTGCCCGACGGACGCCCGCGGCGCCGAGGCCGCGCTCACGCGGCGCGGCATCGACACGCTGGGCGCCGCCGGCCGGACGCATGCCCGCGGCATCGAGACCTACTTCCTGTCGGCCGTCGGCGCGGCCGACCTCGCCGGGCTCGAGCGGATGATGACCTCGATCTCGCGAGTCGCGGGCGAGCCCGCCGATCCGGGCACGGAGGCGGCCTGCCTGCCGCACGGCGGAGTCGCCCACGACTGACGGCCGGGGACGGCTGCTCGTCGGCACGAGCGGCTTCGCGTACCCCGCCTGGTCGCCGCGCTTCTATCCGGCGTCGCTCCCCGCGGCCGAGCGACTCCACTACTACGCCTCGCGCCTCCCGGCCTGTGAGCTGAACAACACGTTCTACCGGCAGCCGACCGAGGCCGCGGTCCGGGCCTGGCTCGCCGCGACGCCGAACGACTTCCGATTCGCCGTCAAGGCGCAGCGCGGCGGCTCGTATCGGTCGCTCGCGGTGGACGCCGCGACGAGCGTGCCGTGGCTGACAGAACCGATCGCGCGGTTCGGCGACCGCCTCGGGACGGTGCTCTTCCGCGTCCCGGCCGGCGTCCGCCTCGATCTCGCGCGCCTCGAGGCCGTCCTTCGACAGTGGCCGCGGACGATGCCGGTGACGTTCGAGTTCGAGGACGCGTCCTGGCACGTCGACGAGGTCTTCGATCTGCTGACGCGGCACGAGGCCGCGCTCTGTGCGACCGAGGGTCCGGACGACGCGGGCCCGCCCACCGTTCGCCGGACCGGCCCCTTCCTCTACCTCCGTCTCCGGCGCCACGACTACGACGCCGCGGGGATCGCGGCATGGGCGGCTCGCATCGAGCCCTTCCTCGCGGCCGGGTCTGACGTCTTCGCGTTCTTTCGCCACGACGAGAGCGGCCGGGCGACAGAGCTCGCGGCGGAGCTGGCGGCGGCGGTCGGCGGCGCTGGCTGAGCGCTACCGCCGGACCGAATCCTCCGGCGGCGCGAAGCACACGAGGATCCGCAGCTCCTCGACGATGTCGTGGAAGCGATGCGGGACGGTCGCGGCGACGAAGACCACGGAGCCGGGCTGCACGTCCCGGACCTCGTCGCCGACCGTCATCCGGGAGCGGCCCTCGATGACGTAGTAGACCTCGTCCTCACCGTGCGGCTGCTGGCGGTCGACAGCGCCGGCCTCGAGGACGTACAGGCCCACGGACAGCGACGGGACGCGGACGAACTCGAGATACGGCTTGCCGGACGACCGTCGGCGCTCGATCAGGTCGCGCAGCTCGTGGGCTTCCATCACCCTCCTCCTCCCGCGCCGGAACGCCCGCGCCCGGAACGCCCGCAGGCCGGCGAGCGTATCAATCGATACGATCCCGATGATGACCCGTTCCGCTCGCGCACGCCTCACCCTCGTCCTCGTCGTCGCGGCGTGCGCCGCCGCGTGCGGCCAATCGACGGGCTCGCCGACGCCTCGACCGACGTCGTCCCCGGCAGCCTCGCCAGCGCGGGGCGGCGGGCCGACCAGCAGCCCGCCGTCCGGCCCCACCGGCTCGTTCGACCCGGGCGCCGTCGCACTCGAGCTCGAACCGGTGGCGGACATTCCGGGCAACCCGCTGGCCGTCGTCAACGCGGGCGACGGCACCAACCGGCTCTTCGTGGTCGACCGCGGCGGCCGGATCTGGATCGTCCGAGAGGGGCAGGTGCTCGACACGCCCTTCCTCGACATCGCCGACCAGGTCCGGGCCGGTGGGGAGCAGGGATTGCTCGGCCTCGCGTTCCATCCCGGGTTCCCGGACGATCCGCGCTTCTTCGTGTACTACACGGCGGCGTCCGACGCCCGGCAGGTCGTCTCCGAGTGGCGAGTCGCCGCGTCCGACGCCGACAGGGCGGATCAGCGCTCGGAGTCCGTGCTCCTGCGGATGGACGACTTCGCCGGCAACCACAACGGCGGGGCGCTGGCGTTCGGCCCCGACGGCTTCCTCTACATCTCGACCGGCGACGGGGGCGGTGGCGGCGACCCGCAACGCAACGGGCAGAACAACGGCCAGCTCCTGGGCAAGGTCCTGCGCGTCGACGTGTCGGGGCCGGCAGAGGGACGGCCCTACGGGATTCCAGCGGACAACCCGTTCGTCGACGTATCGGGCGCGGCCCCCGAGATCTGGGTCACGGGCCTGCGCAACCCGTGGCGGATGTCCTTCGATCGCGAGACCGGCGACCTCTGGATCGGTGACGTCGGCCAGGGATCCTTCGAGGAGGTCGACGTCGTCCGGGCCGGCTCCGGTGGCGGCCAGAACTTCGGCTGGAACCTGACCGAAGGCTTCCACTGCTACCCGTCCCGCGAGGCGTGCGCCCCCGACGGCCTGGTCCCGCCGGTGACCGAATACGACCATGGCTCCGGCTGCTCGATCACCGGTGGCTACGTCTATCGCGGCACCGCGTATCCCGAGCTCGCCGGTGGCTACGTCTTCGGCGACTACTGCAGTGGCAACCTCTGGCTCATCGACCCGGGCACCGACGAGGCCCGGGAGCCGCACCTCGCGGGCGAGACCGGGCGCTCGATCAGCGCCTTCGGCGAGGACGAGAAGGGCGAGCTCTACGTCACCGACCTGAACGCCGGCGAGCTGCTGCGGCTGGTGGCGCGACCGCGCTGACCCGCGGGTCGCCGCGCGCGGCGGTCAGGGCGCCGACCGGCCCGGCGGGACCCTGCAACGCCGGTGTTACCCACCTTCGATCCGGCGCCCGGTCGGCCGTGACGGGCCAGAAGGCAACATCAGCGACGTGCACGCTCGCCGCCCGAGCCGGTTCCGCGCGTCTTCGACCCATCGGTCGCGGTACGTCCACGCCCGGACGCCGCTGGGGCGCCATCACCCGTACCCGATCCATCACCATCGGATCGCCCGTGGGAGCCGCGTCCCGGCCATCCTCCTGACGATCGCGATCTCGGCGATCCTCGTCGTCGGCGGCACGGTCGGGCTGTTCGGCGTGGCGGCGGTCGCGACGGTCGGGGCACTGTCGACGGACCTGCCCGACCCGTCGAGCCTCAGCGAGCTGACCTTCGCCCAGCCGACGGTCGTCTACGACCGATCCGGTGAAGTCCAGCTGGCGCGATTCCAGCGCGAGCTTCGCCGGGTCGTCGCCTTCGAGGATGTCCCGAAGATCGTCCTCGACGCGACGACGACCGCCGAGGACCGGACGTTCTGGGAGAACGAGGGCTACGACCCGGCGGCGATCCTCTCCGCCGTGGCCGAGAACGCCTCGGGCGAGCGGGAACGTGGCGCGTCGACGATCACCCAGCAGCTCGTCCGGGCGAGGCTGCTGCCCGAGGAGTACATGACGCCGGGCGCCGACCGCTACCTGCGCAAGGCGAAGGAGATCATCCAGGCGGCCCGGCTGACCCAGGCCTTCCCCGGCGACGCGGGCAAGGAGCAGATCGTCACCGCATACCTCAACGAGATCTTCTACGGCCACGATGCATACGGCGTCGCCGCCGCCGCGCGCGTGTACTTCGGGATCACGGACCTTGCCAAGCTCACGCCGGCGCAGGCGGCCCTCCTCGCCGGCCTGCCGAAGTCGCCGACGAGCCTCGACCCGTACCGCTACGCCAAGCCGGACGAGGACGGCCGCCTCGTCGTCCCGTCGTCCGCCCCACCGATCGTCCGGCGCGACTGGATCCTGCGCAACCTCGCGACGTCGCGCTGGACCCGCCTGACCGACGCGCAGCTCAAGCAGGCCCTCGCCGAGCCGGTCGTTCTCGCCGGCGACGAGCCCATCCGCTACAACGCGCCCCACTTCACGTGGCAGGTCCGCCGCCAGCTCGAGGCGATCCTCGGTGGCCCCGACGCGGTGGACACCGGCGGATACACGGTCATCACGACGCTCGACTGGAAGGCGCAGCAGCTCGCCGAGAAGTGGCTGGCCGCTGCCGCGATCGCGCCCAATCTGCCGGCCAAGTCGTACCGCGCGCTCCTCAACCTGTACGAGATCCCGGCCTCCGACCGCGCGTGGATCAGCAACCTGCGCGGCAAGGACATTCACAACGCCTCGCTCGTCGCGCTGAACTACAAGAACGGCGACGTCCTCGCGTACGTCGGCAGCGCGGGGTATTACCGGGACGACCTCCGCAGCCCGAAGTTCGAGCCGAAGTACGACGCGGCCGGCGACGGCGCCCGGCAGCCTGGATCGGCCTTCAAGCCGATCGTCTACGCCACCGGCTTCGAGAAGCGCGTCATCACCCCGGGCACGCTCCTCCTCGACATCACCACGAAGTTCGCCCGCCGCTCGAACTGGGCGCCGCGCGACGCGGACCAGCTCGACCGCGGCCCCGTGCTCGTCCGTCGCGCGCTGCAGTTCTCGCTCAACATCCCTGCGATCCGGGCCCTCGAGCGAATCGGCAACGAGGCCGTCGCCGACCAGGCCATGGCGATGGGGATTCGGTTCGCCGGCGGACGGGACGCGTTCCTCCAGGCCGGCCTCTCCGGCGCGATCGGAACCGTCGAGGTCCGGCCGATCGACCTGACCGCGGCCTACGGCACCCTCGCCAACGGCGGGCAGTACATCCCGCCTCGGATGATCCTCGAGGTCCGCGGCCCGGACGGCAAGGTCGTCTGGAAGGCGCCCGACGTCGAGGTCAGGCAGGCGATCAGCCCGCAGTCGGCGTTCATGGTCAGCAACATCCTCTCCGGCAACACGAACCCGCGCGAAAACCCGATCTGGGGCCGGAAGCTCCAGCTCCTGAACGGCCCCAATCGGCTCCGGCGACCGGCCGCGGCGAAGACGGGCACGGCGAACGACGCCCGCGACCTCGCCACGTACGGCTACCTCGCGCCGCCTGACGACGCGAGCATCCCGGGTCTCGCGGTCGGGATCTGGATGGGCAACAGCGACCACTCGAACCCAAGGACGCGGAAGCCCGTGACGTCGATCGACGCCGCCGCGCCGCTCTGGCACGCGTTCGTCCGGGACTACTCGCGCGGCTGGCCGGTGACCGACTTCAAGGCGCCGGCCGGCGTGGTCCAGGCGACGATCGACAAGTGGTCGGGCGGGCGACCGGGGCCGTGGACCCGCGAGCGCATCCGCGAGCTCTTCCTCGCCGGGACGCAGCCCGGTCGGAGCGGGGCCATCGACCCGGCGGGGCTCCTGTATTCGCGCATGTGCGGCGAGTGGCGCGTTGACGTCGTCAAGGCGGAGACGGGGCCGGCCGGCTGGCGGCGCGACGTCGACAACTGGGCCGATCGCGCCCGCCGCGGTGTCGGCGTCCTCGGCCCCCTCGGCTCGAAGACCGCCCACTTCTTCGGCGAGGGCACGTGGGGCGGCACGATCGCCGGCCCGTGCCCGAAGCCGAAGCCCAAGCCGAAGCCCGAGGAACCGCCGAAGGAGGATGGCGGCCGCGACAAGCCCAAGCCGCCGCATGACGGCGGGCCGGGTGGCGGCGGACCGGGCGGCGGCGGACCGGGCGATGGCGGTGGCGCCTCGCCGCAACCGTCGCCCGGCGGCTGACGCCGTAGGGCGTGCGCAGCGACTTCCTCGTCTGGGCGATCCGCGGGGCGGGGCTGGCGGTCGGCGTGGCCGCCGTCCTCGGCTTGGCCGCGCTGGCCGGCGCCGCCGGGCGTGTGCTCCTGCTCGTCTTCGTCGCGATCCTGCTGGCCTCGGCCCTCGAGCCGGTCATCGGCGCGATCCGCTCCCGTGTCGGCCTCGCTCGGTGGCTCGCCATCCTCCTCGTCTACGCCGCGTTCTTCGTCACGGTCATCGGGCTCGCCCTCGTCGTCGTCCCGGCCGCGATCAACCAGTTCAACGACATCGTCGCGGAGCTCCCGCCGCTGCTCGACCGTGCTCGCGCGTGGGCGGCCGACCTGCCCTCGCGCGGGCTTTCGACGAGCGTCACCGCGCTCATCAACGAGGCCGGGCGGACGCTCCGCCCAGCCACGCCCGATCCCGAGGACGTCCTCCAGGTCGGGTTCACCGTGGCGGAGGCGGTGGCCTCCGTCGCGACGCTGCTGACGATCGTGTTCTTCTGGCTCGTCGAGCACGCCCGGCTGCAGCGCTTCGCGCTGGCCTTCCTGCCGGCGGGGCGGCGCGCCGGGGCGCGCGAGGCGTGGAACGAGATCGAGGCCCGCCTCGGGCGCTGGGTCCGCGGCCAGCTCATCCTCATGGGCGCGATGGGGGTCGCGACCGGGATCGCCTACAGCCTCCTCGGCCTGCCGTCCGCGCTCCTCCTTGCCTTGGTCGCCGCGATCGCCGAGGCGATCCCCCTCGTCGGGCCGGTCCTCGGGGCGATCCCGGCGATCCTCGTCGCGGCCACGATCTCGAACGAGATGGCCCTCATCGTCGCGGGCGTGTATGTCGTCCTCCAGATCCTCGAGGGCAACGTGCTGGTGCCGCTCGTCATGCGCAACACGATCGGCATCTCGCCCTTCGTCGTGCTCGTCAGCGTGCTCGTCGGCGCGGCCGCGGGCGGCGTCATCGGGGCGCTCTTCGCCGTGCCGGTTGCCGCCGCTGGCCTCGTCGTGCTCGAGCGGCTCCAGGCGCGGGCGGTGCCCGTCGCCCAGGATCCCGCGGCCGTCGAGTCGGTCGACGCCGCCGAGGCCGAAAGCCTGCGCCGGACGCTGCCCGACGCGGCCTCGTAGCCGGCCCGAAGGCGCGCTCGCCGGCGCCTAGACGATGGGCGCGGTCGCGACCGACGTCAGCGGCCGCGGCTTCTTCCGGCGCTCGACCGTACGCGGCACGAGCGGGCGCCAGCCCTGGAGCCGGACGTTCGGGGTGACGACGGTCGAGGGCGTGAAGTCGACGAGGGAGGCGGCGTCGGCAGCCAGGAAGTGATGTCCTGGCGGTCCTGCGGGGCAGTGGTACACCTCTCCGGCGCCCACCACCTCGACATCGTCCTCCCACTCGATGACGAGGCTGCCGGCAGTCACCATGCCCCAGTGGGGCAGGTCGCAGAACCCGGTCGCGTAACCGCCGCCAGGACCGAAGTGGGCGCGAGTGAAGATCCGCTCGCCCATCGACACGCCCCGGGCGTCGACCGTGCCGGGCGGCGGCGGGACGACCGGCGCGGGCAGCGCGATCGCGGCCTCCGGCGCCGTGGACCGTGGTTCCAGTGCGTAGCCCCGGGCGCGGATGAGGCCGTCGATGTCGGCTCCCGCCTCGAGACTCTCGAAACCGGCGATCGTCGCCCGGCCACTCGAGAAGAGCCGGTGCTCGAGGCCGGACGGCAGGTGGAAGGCCGTCCCGGCCTCGATGCGGTCGCGCTTCGTGCCGATCTCGACCTCGATCGTCCCGGCGACGATGACGCCCCAGTGCGGCCGCGAGCACGCGTGCTCGAGCGGTGTCCCGGCCGTGCCGGTGTCCGGAACGTGAGCGACCACGAAGGCCCCGTCGCCGAGCTGGGCGAAGCGCAGCTGGAGGCGCCCGGAGCGGGCCGATCGGAGCTCTGCCGGTGCGACGTGCATCGGACCCTCGTGAGCGGCCCCTCGTGCTCCGTGAGGCCTGCGCAGGACTGGGAGACACAGGATAGCCCACGGGCCCAAAGCGCAATGGAGATGTAATGCCCGCTCACCGGGCCGCCTCTCGACCCGTCGCGCGTCGTTCGGGTAGGGTGAAGGGGGCGCCGGGGGTCCGTCACGCGACCCCGGCCCTCTCTCCGGAGAAGCCATAGCGTTGATCGAGCACGCGACCATGCGGTCCACGGGCGCCGCCGCCGACTCGGAGATCGCCGGACGCCTCGGCGCGATCCTCGACGCCGTCGACGACGGGATCACGGTCCAGGACCCGACCGGGCGTGTCGTCTACGCCAACCGGACGGCCGTCCAGCTGATCGGGTTCGAGTCGCCCGAGGAGCTCCTCGCCGCGTCCCCGGCCGAGATCATCGCCCGGTTCGAACTCTTCGACGCGTCAGGCGCACCGATGTCCGTCGCCGCCCTGCCGGGCCGCCAGGCGCTGGCCGGGCTCACGGTCGAGGCGGCGAACGTCGGGTTCCGCGTCCTCGCGACCGGCGAGCTCCGGTGGGCGCGCGTCCGGGCCCAGCCGCTGCTCGGTGACGACGGAGCGGTCCTCTACGCGATCAACACGTTCCACGACATCACCGAGCGCGTGCAGGTCGAGGCCGAGCTGCGTGACAGCGAGGCGCGCGCCCGGCTGCTCGTCGAGGCGATGCCGCAGATCGCCTGGACGACGGACGCCGCCGGCAACCTCGAGATGGTCAACCGCCGCTGGTCCGAGTACACGGGTCTCGCCGCCGGGGAGCGGCCCCCGCTCGCGGATGAGGCGATCCACCCAGAGGACCTCCCGGCCGTCAACGCGGAGTGGGCCACGAGCCTCGCCGCCGGCGAGCCGTTCGAGGTCCAGGCGCGGATCCGTCGGGCCGACGGCGTGTACCGCTGGCACCTCATCCGGGCCGTTCCGCTGCGCGAGGCGGACGGACGGATCGGGCGCTGGATCGGGACGACGACCGACATCGACGAGGCGGAGAGCGACCGCCGCTTCCTCGCCGAGGCGACGAGCCTGCTGTCCTCGTCGCTCGACTACGAGGAGACGATCCGTCGGGTCGCGGAGCTCGCGGTGCCCCGCGTCGCCGACTGGTGCGTCGTCGACCTCGTTGGTCCCGGCGGCTCGATCGAGCCCCTCGCGATCGCGCATGTCGACGCGCAGCGCGTCGCCGACGCGCGCGCACTCCGGGATCGGTACCCGCCGGATCCCGATGCGCCCGGCGGGGTCGCCGCGGTCATCCGGACCGCTCGCTCGGAGCTCGTCGCGAACCTGTCGGCGGAGATGCTCGAGGCGATCCCGGACCCGGAATACCGGACGCTCATCCAGGAGATGGGCCTGCGGTCCTACATGTCCGTCCCGCTTGTCGCGGGGGGCGAGGTTCTCGGCGCCATCTCGTTCCTCGCCGCGGAGTCCGGGCGCCACTTCGACGCCGAGGATCTCGCGCTCGCGGAGAGCCTGGGCAGCCGTGCCGGCGCCGCGATCCAGAACGCGCGGCTGTTCCGCGACGTCAGCCGCTACAAGCGGATCCTCGACGCGACGATCGACGCCGTCCTGATGTTCGACCCGGAGACGCTGCGGCTCTCGTACGTCAACCAGGGCGCCACCGAGCAGCTCGGCTACGAGCGCGACGAGCTCCTGGCGATGCAGGCCCACGGGATCACCGACGACCTCGACGCGGAGGCGCTCTGGACCCTCATCGAGCCGCTCGTCGCCGGCCGGCTCGAGTCGCGCACCGTCACCCTGACGCATCGCCACCGCTCCGGTCGCGCGGTGCCGGTCGAGGTCCTGCTCCAGCACGTGGAGCTGCCGGGCGAGAGGGGCCGGGTCGTCGCCATTGCCCGCGACATCAGCGATCGTGTCGCGGCCCAGGCCCGGTTGCAGCGCCTGGCCGAGGCCGAGCACTCCCGCGCCGCGGAGCTCAATGCCGTGATCCGGGCGATGGGCGAGGGCGTGATCGTCTGCGAGGCCGGAGGCCGCATCACGCTCGCCAACCCGGCCGCGGAGGAGCTGTTTCCGGGCGTGGCCGACGGGACGTACCAGGACGTCCTCGACCGCATCGAGGACCCCGCCCGTGAAGCGCCGTCCCTCGGCGGGCGAGGCGGTCCGATCGAGCTGCGGATCCGTGGCGACGCCGACCGCTGGATCGAGCTGAGCACGTACCCGGTCATGTGGCGGACCAGCCGTGCCGGCGAGACCGACCGTGGCGAGACAATCGTGCTGCTCCGCGACGTGACGGTCCCCCGCCAGCGCCAGGCCCTTCGCGACACGTTCATCGGGGTCCTGTCGCACGAGCTGCGGACGCCCGTCACCACGATCTACGCCGGCTCGAAGGTCCTCGCCCGCGGTGGCGAGCGGCTCGAGGGCTCCGTCGCCCAGGGCATCTTCGAGGACATCCACGTCGAGGCGGAGCGGCTCCACCGCCTCGTCGAGGACGTCATCGCCCTCCAGCGGTTCGGCGACGAGGAAGGCGACGTCGGCAACGAGCCGGTCCTCCTCCAGCGGGTGCTCCCCGCCGTCATCCGCTCCGAGGAGCTGCGCTGGCCCGGCGTCACCTTCCACCTCCGGATCCCGCCCGGCATCCCCACCGTCGTCGCCGACCCGACGTACGTCGAGCAGGTCGTTCGGAACCTCCTCTCGAACGCGGCGAAGTACGGCGGCTCGGGCTCGAGCGTCGAGGCGGTCCTCGAGGCGACCGACAGCGAGGTGCTCGTGCGGATTCTCGACGACGGGCCCGGGTTTCCGGAAGCGGAGGCCGAGCGGCTCTTCGAGCTCTTCTACCGCTCGCCGTCGACGGCCGCCAGCGCCAGCGGGGCCGGCATCGGGCTGTTCGTCTGCGCCCGGCTCATCCGGGCCATGGGCGGCCGGATCTGGGCCCAGCCGCGCGCCGGGCGCGGGGCGGAGTTCGGCTTCAGCCTGCTGGTGATGCCGGACGAATGACCGCGCGCCGGCACGCCCCTAGGACGTGGCGGAATCCTCGACCGGCGCGGCGGGCGCGCTCCTGAACCGGAAGTAGCCCCAGAAGGCGCCCGTCGTGAGCATGAACAGCAGGAGCATCCCGAGGACGAGCTGGACGCTCGTCTGGCGGAAGGCCGCAGCGTAGGCGGCGTTCTGGTTGAGCAGGAGCTGCCACCACAGGAACGTCACCGTCCCGAAGACGAGAACCCACGCCGGCCGGCTCCAGCGCATGACGACGGCCCCGTCCATGAACCGCAGTGGGATCATCGTGAAGACGAGGGTCTCGAGCCCGGCGACGAGGACGATCGCGAGCACCGCCTCGAGCAGCGCCGCCTCCCAGCCGCCGTTCGCGGCGAGGCCGGCGACGGGGCCGAGCAGCGCCCAGGCCGCGAGGCAGATCGCGAGCAGCCCGGCGGCCGGCAGGAGCACGAGCAGCGCGTCATCGCGCTTCGCGAGCGCCGCCGGGGTGATGACGACGGCCGACGCCACGAAGCCGTAGATCAAACCCGGGCTGAAGGCGATGACCCGCGACGCGGCGACCGAGACGATCGCGACGAGGACCGCGGTGCCGTAGACCCGCACCGACGCCCGCGCCTTGTAGCGCCGGGCCCCGAGGGCGCTCGCGGATCCCTCCGTCCAGTACGTCACGAGGCCGAGCCCCAGGACGAGCGAGGCGAAGAGCACGAGGCTCGAGGCGTTCAGTCCGAAGTCCGGGCTGAGGAAGCCGTAGATCACGCCGACGAGGGCAAGGACGAGAAGACCGTGGACGACGAGCCCGCGGCGGCCCGACTCCCCGAGCCGGTCGAGGGCCGTATCGACGCGCAGGATGGGACCAAGGAAGCGCAGCGGGCCGCGCGCGAGTCGACGCCACCAGCCCTCGACCTCCGCCCGGTTGGCATCAAGTGTGCCGTTGAAGACCTCGGCCGTCAGCCCGAACAGGAACACGAAGACGATCGTCGCGATGAGGTTCGTGATGAGGACGTCGCCGTCGAGCGGCGGACGCTCGAGCGCGCCGAGCGAGGACGCGAGCGACGGCAGGAACGGATTGCCCCGCGGTGTCCCTCCGGGTCGTGACGGCCCGCCGGTCTCCCCGAGGACCTCGCCGGTCGGCGTCGGGCTGGCCGCCGCGGTCGCGGTCGGCGTCGGGGTCGGCATGGGGGTCGGAGTGGGGGTCGGGCTCGGGGTCGGCGTGGGGGTCGGAGTGAGGGTCGGGCTCGGGGTCGGCGTCGGCGTCGCGGTCGGCGTCGCGCGCACCGGGGTCGGCGTCGGCGTCGGCGGTGGCGTCGCCGGCGCGAGGACGACGTAGTTGGCCTTGGCCACCGTCGCCGGGTCGCACGCCGGCTCGCAGACCCCGGCCATGACGACGTAGCGACCCGGGTCGGTCCCCGCGGGTGGACGGAAGGTCAGGACCGCTCGGCAGCTCGCGTCGAACGCCACCCGGTCGAGAAGCTCTTGGCCGTTGTCCCAGAAGAACGTCGCCCGCTTCGCCCGGCCGCACAGTGGGTTCGTGTAGGTGGCGTCGACGTCCCGCGTCGCGAGACCGCGCGTCGGACGCAGGCCGAGGCGCGGTGGCGGCGGATCGATCGTGTAGACCGCCCGCGCCGGCCAGGCACACGCGCTCTGTGCCGGGATGCACGCCTCGAGCGTATGGCTGCCGACCGTGTTCGACGGCGCCCGGATGATCTGCCACGCCGCGCTGCACGCCTGATCGAGGGTTCCGTCCGCGATCTGGGCGCCGTCCCACCGCAGGATGACGGGTTGCCCGTCGCACTGCGCACCGGGTGCGCCGTAGTGGACGTCGAACGGCGCGGTCGCCCGGCCGTGATCCGGTTTGACGATGAGGACCGCTGCGGCCGCGGAGCGGGTCGGGGGACCGACTGCCGGCGCAGCGCCGAGCAGCGCGATCAGCGCAAGGCCGACCGCGGTCAGTGCCAGACCACCTCGACGCCGGGCCCTCGAGGGCACGGACGACCCTCCTCACTCCCTCCCCCGGCCGGGCCGGCGCCCGATCGGGCCGCGCCAGCATAGACGGCGCACCGTGGCTTGCAAGCGACCGCGCCCGCGGCCGACCCCGCGCGACGCCGGGCGCTTCAGATCCAGCGGCGGAGGCGGGCGAAGAGCAGCATCCCGGCGGCGAAGGCGCCCATCACCCCGACGACGATCCAGAAGTTCGTGAGCTCGTCGAAGAACGGCATCTTGAAGTTCATGCCCATGACGCCGGCCAGCACGATCGCCGGGAGCAGGATCGCCGAGACGATCGTCAGTGCCTTCATGACCTCGTTCGATCGATGGGCCGCCCCGCCGAGGTAGATGTCGAACGACCCGACGATGAGCTCGCGGGCGTTCTCGATGGCGTCGATGACCCGCTCGAGCCGGTCGACGAGGCCCGGCCACGGGCGGCCGAGCCGCTCGTCGAGCTCGAAGTCGGGCCTCGCCAGCGGCGCGAGGGTCTCACGGTGTGGCGCAACGGTTCGCCGGATGAGCGCGATCCGCCGGCGGAGGCGAAGCACCTCCGGCAGGAAGTGGTCGTTGTCGGGGCCGCGCAGCGCGATCTCGTCGAGCTCGTCGATCTCGCGCTCGACCTCCTCGATCCGAGTGAACCAGGTCGACAGGATCGTGTCGACGAGCACGCCGAGGAACGACCCTCCCTCGAGCTGGCCCACCACCGTGTCGCCGCGGATGATCGCCTCGAAGCGATCGATCGCGTCGAGGTCGCCGTCCCGTGCCGTGAGGACGAAGGACGGGCCCGCGACGAGGTCGATCGGGTGCCGCGACAGCGTGCCGTCCTCGTCCGCCTCGATCCCCACGACGGTCAGGTAGATCAGTCGCTTGTCACGGATGAGCCTGGCGTCCTCGTGCCCGTCGGCAAGGGCTGCGGTCACCGACTTCGACAGCCCGAGCTGCTTGCTGAGCTCGCCCAGGACCTCCGGGTCTCTCGACGGAACGTCCACCCACAACAGCGTCCGGGCACCGAGCTCGGCGACGAGTTTGGACGTCAGCTGGACGTCGCGGTCCCGGCGGTCGGCATCGAAGAGGCGGACCCGATAGCGTGCGTCGGCGTCGTTCCCGGCCGGGGGCCGACCGCGCGTGTTGGCTCGCTTCCGGCTTCCCGGGCCCGTCTTGCCAGGGTGCGCCGCGGCGAAACCGCGGGTCGCCCGGCGCGACGTCCCGTTCCGACGCTGCGCCGGCGAAGCCTGGGTGGTCCGGTTCAGTGGAACGAGATCAGGATGGCCGCAACGAGGGCGAGCATCGCCAGGGCGTACTCGAAGAGTCGCATGGATCGCTCGTCGCGGGCGAACTCCGCCGGGTCGGCGGTGACGGTCTCGATGCGGGGCTGGTCGATCATCGCTCGTGCCTCGGGCGGAAGGGGGTTCAGGCCGATGCCCGCACTCTGGCGTGTGCCCCCTGCCACGCGCGCGAGCGCGACGCCGAGCGCTCCTAACAGGCCCGTTGCACGGAAGCGGCGACCCCCGGCGGGCCCGCCGAGCGTGGCGCGGGCGCACCGGGCAGAGGCCCGATGGGTCGCGAGTGGGATGCCAACCCGGAGCCGATTCGGATCGGAGGTCCCGGGCGGGTCGGCGCCCACATCAGGGGTGTCCATCGCTCTCACGTGGAGGCCGATGTCACCCGGGTCCCCGTCGGCGGTCCTTGCGCGTCTCGCGCGGCCGTTCGGCGGGGCCGCGGTGAGTGTGTGCATCGCGCGTGTCGCGACGATCGCCCTCAGGCGGCGCGATCTTGCGCGCGCGTTGCAGTCGGGTCCTGGACGATCCGGCCGCAGTCGACGAGCGAGCGGATGAACAGCAGGCTCTCGACCTCGCGGATCGTCCACGCACGGCCGGCCACACGGAGCCCCGAGAGATGGGCCACGAGGTTGGCCGCTTCGTCTGCGGTCCAGCCGCACATCCGGAGGCGGCGCCAGGTCGCGCGGACGTCGAGCTCGAGGCGGGGCCGCGGCTCGGTAGATGCCGGCGTCGCGGTCGAGATGGCCTGGGACATCGCTGCGCTCCGTTGGGGGCGACAAGCCTGTCGCCGTTGGCCGGCGACGCTAGACGCGGTCCGAGGCGCTGAACAGTCCCGGAAAGGCCCGCAGCGCTTGCAGTCCGCTTGCACGGGCCCCTTCGACACGCGGCCGAGATGCCGCCACGGCATGCCGCTCGGGCTCCCGGCAGATGTCAGGCCATTGATACGCCGACCTCCCCGGGAGGTGTCGAGCCCCGAAGCCCTCTGCCCCCACAGTGGCTCTGCTCGCTATCGAGCACAACCCAAGGGATGGAGGTCTTCATGAGCATCATTGCCTGGATCGTCCTCGGCGCGATCGCCGGCTACCTCGCCGGCTTCCTCGTCCGGGGCGACGAGGGTCTCGGCGTCATCGGCCACATCGTGCTCGGCATCGTCGGCGCGCTGGTCGGTGGATTCCTCGCCGGTGCCCTCTTCGGCGCGGACCCGATCGACGGCCCGCTCGACATCAGCTCGATCGTCGTCGCGACGATCGGTGCCGTCATCACGGTCGTGGTCGTGAACGCGTTCACCGGCCGCAGCCGAACGGGGCGCGGCGCGGTCTGACCGCGCTCGCCCTCACCGGGGCCAAGGGCCCCGGGGACGTTGCCCAATCGACGGACGCCCGCCCTCGCGGCGGGCGTTCGTCGTGTCACGCGTCGGGTCGGGCACCGTGTCGCGCGTCATGTCGGGCCCGCGCAGCGCGCTCCACGCTCGCGCCCCGATCCGCTCACCCCGAGCCGGAGCGATCGCTTGCGCCCCGCCAATCGGCCTCCCACGGGTGTTATGCGCCTGAAATGTGTGGCGCGCGCGCTCTGAGCCTCTTGCACGTCGCCGATCCGTAGAGTCCGGCTGACGGCGGCCGACTGGGCCGCCGGAAAAACGAATCGCCATCCCCTCCAGGGGGCGCTTGTGACGGGGCGTCCCCTCCCGTTCCCACGGACGGCTCGAGCCCCCTCCTCGAGCCGTCCGTTCCTTTGTATACGAGTGCCGCCGGGAGCGGCGGCGACTTCGTTTGCAATCCACCCTTGGATCAGCGGCAACGCGCGAGCGGCCCACGCAGCACAGCAAGACGCCCGCCGGGCGGGGCCC
>DATBKB010000061.1:0-16068 GCA_036556145.1 Candidatus Limnocylindrales bacterium
GTGCAATCGCGAACCTCCGCCGCGATCGCCTCGAGCGCCGCGCGGCGCTCGGCGTCGGTCACGCCGGGGATCCGGCCGCGTCCCGTGTCGCGGCGGCTTTCACCCACCCGCGCTCGAGGAGGATCTCCGCCAGCTCGACGGCATTCGTGGCGGCCCCCTTGCGCAGGTTGTCGCTGACGACCCAGAACGCGAGACCGCGCCCCCCGTCGATCGACGGGTCCTGGCGCACGCGTCCGACGTAGATCTCGTCGCTCCCGGCGGCCTCCGCGGCAAGCGGGTATGTCGAGGTGCCTGGGTCGTCCTGGACGACGACGCCCGGGACGGCCGCGAACAGCGTCCTGGCGCGCTCCGGTGTGATCGGGTCGACGGTCTCGACGTGGACGGCCTCGGAATGAGCGACGAAGACGGGGATGCGCACGGCCGTGCTCGAGATGCGCAGATCCGGCAGGTGGAGGATCTTGCGGCTCTCGGTGACGACCTTCCACTCCTCCTTCGTGTAGCCGTTGTCGAGGAAGACGTCGATCTCGGGAAGGGCGTTGAACGCGATCGGGTGCGGGTAGACCGATGCGCGCTGCGGCTGCCCCGCGACCCATGCGCGGACCTGCTCCTCGAGCTCGGCGACCGCGTCGCCGCCCGTGCCGGAAACCGACTGGTACGTATCCACGACGACCCGCTCGAGGCCGACGCTGTCGCGGAGGGCCATGAGCGGCGGCGCCAGCTCCATCGTCGAGCAGTTCGGGTTCGCGACAATCCCCTCGTGGGCCTCGAGATCGGCCGGGTTGACCTGGCTCACGACGAGCGGGACGCCCGGCTCCATTCGCCAGGCGCTCGAGTTGTCGACGACGGTCGCGCCGCGCTTCGCCGCCTCCGGGGCCAGCGCCCGGGAGATGTCGGCGCCGGCGGAGAACAGCGCGATGTCGACGCCCTCGAAGGCGTTTGGGGTGGCCTCCTCGACGCGGTGGGTCCTGCCGGCGATCTCGACCTCGCGGCCCGCCGAGCGCCCGGACGCGAGCAAGCGCAGATCCCGGATCGGGAACGCCCGCTCGGTGAGGACCTGGACCATCGTCCGGCCGACCACGCCGGTGGCGCCGACGACGGCAACGGTGAGGGGTGACGGGGGCATCGCGAACGTGGCTCCGCTGTCGCTTCTGGGCCGACCGGGCACGGCCGGAGTATATCGCGGGCCCCCGGCCCTCTCGCCGCCTCCGACCGGGCGCCTTGGGGCCCCGGCATCGCCTCGAGCGGCCGCCGCGTGTCGCCCAGCGACGCAAACGTCGGCCGAGGGGCGGCTCAGCGGCTGGACGAACCGCCCAGCGAGCCAGACATCGCCTGAGCCCCGTTTGGAGGCGGTTCCGGCGTCGCTTGCTGCGCTGAGCGAGACAGGTGCCCGGCCGGCACGTCCGGCTAGCTGCCGACCGGCTCCTTGGCGAGGTGGCGCTGCATCGCCGCCTTGCGGGAGAGGTTGATCCGGCCCTGGCGGTCGATCTCCGTCACGACGACCATCACCTCGTCGCCGACCGACACGACGTCCTCGACGGTCGGGACGTGGTAGTCGGCCAGCTCGCCGATCCGGACGAGGCCTTCCTTGCCCGGCAGGATCTCGACGAACGCGCCGAAGCCCATGATCCGGGTGACCTTGCCCAGGTAGAGCGAGCCGATCTCGACCTCGCGGGTGAGGCTGTTGATCCAGTCGATGGCCTTCCGGGCGTTCTCGCCGGAGACGGCCGCGACCTCGACGGTGCCGTCGTCCTCGACGTTGATCTCGGTGCCGGTCTCCTCCTGGATCTTCCGGATCATCGAGCCGCCCTTGCCGATGATGTCGCGGATCTTCTCCGGATTGATCTTGATCGTCGTGATCCGCGGGGCGAACTCGCTCATCTCCGAGCGAGCCGACGGGATGACCTCGACCATCTTGTCGAGGATCGTCATCCGGGCCGCGTGGGCCTTCTTCAGGCCCTCGCGGATGACCCGCTCGTCGATGCCCTTGACCTTGATGTCCATCTGGAGGGCCGTGACGCCGTCGCGCGTGCCGGTGACCTTGAAGTCCATGTCACCGAACGCGTCCTCCTTGCCGAGGATGTCGGTCAGCACCGCGAACCGGCCATCGCTCTCGAGGACGAGGCCCATTGCCGCGCCGGCGACCGGCGCCTTGATCGGGACGCCGGCGTCCATGAGTGCGAGGGTCGAGCCGCAGGTCGAGGCCATCGACGTCGAGCCGTTCGACGTCACGCACTCCGACACGAGCCGGATGACGTAGGGGAACTCCTCGGCGCTCGGGAGCACCGGGATGAGCGCCCGCTCGGCGAGATTGCCGTGCCCGATCTCCCGGCGACCGGGACCGCGCATCTGCTTGTTCTCGCCGGTCGAGTAGGGCGGCATGTTGTAGTGGTGGAGGTACCGCTTCTCGGTCTCCGGGCTGATCGTGTCGATCCGCTGGACGTCGCTCGACGGGCCGAGCGTCGCGACCGTGAGGGCCTGCGTGTCGCCGCGCGTGAAGAGACCGGAGCCGTGCGCTCGCGGCAGGAGCCCGACCTCGACCGAGATCGGCCGGATGTCGTCGACGCCGCGGCCGTCCATCCGGATGCCGTCCGACAGGACGAGCTCGCGGACGGTCTTCTTGTGGATGAGCGAGAACAGCGCCTTGCCGATGCGCGCCTCGCGGCGGGCGGCTTCGAGAATGTCGGCGCCGTTGCGGCCGTCGCGGGTTGCGCGGATCGAATCCCCGATCGCCTGGCGCAGCGTCTCGATGCGCGGCGGCAGGTCCTCGGCGAGCTTGAGCAGGACCGCGGCCGTCGCCTCGGCATCGGGCAGCGCCCGATGACTCGCCTCGGCCTCGACGCCGAGGAACCGGGCGAGGTCCGGGAGGCGGAACGACTCCGGCACGCCCGGGAAGGCCTCGCGGGCAATCGTGAGCGTGTCGAGATAGCGGCCCGGCTCGAAGCGGAAGCTGTCGCCGTGGGCCTCCTCGAGGAACATCAGGTCGAACCCGACGTTGTGTCCGACGAGGAGGGCGTCGCCGGCGAACTTCAGGAAGTCGCGGACGGCATCGGCCGGCTTGGGGGCGCCCTTGACGTCCTTGTCGGTCAGGCCGTGGACCTGCTGGCCGACGATCGGCCGGCCCGGATTGACGAGCGTCGACCACGTGTCGGCGATCTTGCCGCCCTTGCCGGCCTTGACCTTGACCGCGGCGATCTCGATGACGTCGGCGAGCTTCGGATCCGTGCCGGTCGTCTCGACGTCGACGACGACGAGCTCACGGCCGTCCTTGACGGCCGTGACGAAGTCGAGGACCGACTGCGTCTGGGGCTCGATGAACGGCAGGCGCTTCGGCTTGCCGACCGCCTCGCGGACCTGCTCCTGCAGATCGATGATCGGGCGCAGCGAGCGGTGGGCGAAGAGGACCGCCTCGGCCATGACGTCCTCGGGCAGGACCTTCGCTCCCGCCTCGACCATCATGATCGCGTCACGGGTGCCAGAGACGACGAGGTCGAGCTCCGACTCCTCGAGCTGGGCGACCGTCGGGTTGATGACGAACTCGCCGTTGATGCGCCCGACGCGCACCGCCGCGACCGGACCCTGGAACGGGATCTCGCTGATCGTCAGGGCCGTGGATGCGGCGATCGTGCCGAGGATGTCGGGGTCGTTCTCCTGGTCGGTGGAGAGGACGGTGATCACGACCTGGACGTCGTCCTTGTAGCCCTCGGGGAAGAGCGGCCGGATCGGCCGGTCGGTCAGCCGGGCGGCGAGGATCGCCGCCTCGGACGGGCGCGACTCGCGCTTGATGAAGCCGCCGGGGATCTTGCCCGCCGCGTACATCCGCTCCTCGAAGTCGACGGTGAGCGGGAAGAAGTCGAGGCCCGGGCGCGGATCCGAGCGGTTGGCGGTGCCCAGCACCATGGTGTCGCCGTAGCGGACGGTGACGGCGCCGCCGGCGAGGCGGGCGAGCTTGCCATGCTCGATGGTCAGCGTGCGACCGCCGAACTGCGTCTCGAAGACTTGAGACACGGGAGTGAATTCCTCCTGACTCGAGTCGGAGGAGCGACCTGACTTGTCGGGACCGCCGGATCGACCGGTGGTCTGGGGCGCGATGCCGCCTAGCGGCGCAGGCCGAGGCGTCCGATGACGTCCCGGTAGCGGGCGCTGTCCTTCTTCACCAGATAGGCGAGGAGGCGCCGGCGCTGTCCGACGAGCTTGAGGAGGCCGCGTCGCGAATGGTTGTCCCGGGGGAAGCTCCGGAGGTGGTTCGTCAGGGCCTTGATCCGCTCCGTCAGGAGTGCGATCTGGACCTCCGGCGAGCCGGTGTCGCCTTCCTTGGCGGCATACCCGGCCATGATCTCCTGCTTCTCTTCCCGCGCGAGCGGCACTCGGTCCTCCGACACGAACTGCTTTCGTTGACTTTGCTTTCTGTGCTCTTGACCGGCGGATGGTAGCACAGGGCGCTCCCCGATCAGTCGAAGACGACCCTCAGGCGGCTGGCGCCAGGGAGCAGCTCCCCGGCGAGCTCGAGGCCCGGAGGCTCCGACCGCACGGTGGCGGTTGCCCGGGCGGCCGGCCCAGGCACGTCGGCCGCGACCACGCTGACGGCGTACTCCCCCGGCGGCGGCAGGGCCACCGGCAGTGGGAATGCCAGCGGGATGCCCGTCGAGAGGCCGGTGGGCTCGTGGGGCGTTCCAGCGACGCCGTACGGCCGGCCCAGCAGCCTTGCCGCCGCCGCCAGCTCGCCGGCCTGGACGAGCCGCCGGATCTCGGAGCTGCTGACCGGCTGGCCCTCGAGCGCGAAGGGCGACACGACCACGAGCTCGAACGGCGGCCGGCTCGAGGCGCCGAGCGCGGCAAGCGCGTCGGGCGTGCCCCGGCGCTCGTGACCGATCGCCGCGTCCGGGGTCATGAGGAGGCCGGCCAGCCGGGTCCGCTTCGTGATCTGGCCGACGAAACGGTCGTAGGGCGTCCTTCGGAGGGCCGCGTCGAAGTGCTGGACCACGACGACGGCCACGCCCGCGTCCGCCAGCAGCCGCAGCCGGTCGATCGGATCGAGGAGCAGGGGCGGAGCCGTTCCGACGAGGACCTCGTCGGGGTGCGAGTCGAACGTGATCACGGTGGGGCGGGCCTCGAGCCGCTCCGCGTGCATCAGGAGGGCGTCGAGGAGCCAGCGATGCCCGAGGTGGAGGCCGTCGAAGACCCCGATGGCCGCGACCAGCGGGCCGTGCTCCCGGCGGAGGCCCGCGACCCCGGCGACGACGTCCGAGGCGGGCTCGAGCTGCCCGAGGGGACCCGCGGCCGTCACTCGTCGACCTCGGGGGCGATCGGCGCGACGAGCACCTTGTCCGGGGCGACGCGGCCGTCGATCCGCCGTCCGAAGCCGACGAGGGTGCCGTCCGGCGCGACGAGCCGAACCGGACCCTCGGTCGGGTCACCGGCCTGCGGCGCCCGAACGACCTGGCCGCGCGACACTGCTGCGAGGTCGGCCGCTCCGAGGCGCACCGACGGCAAGCTCTCGAGGCCCGCGTCGATCGGGCGGAGCAGCCGTTGGAGCGGCGCCGGCCCGTCGGCCGCGGCCGTCCGGACCTCGTCGAGCGGTGTCGCCTCCTCGAGGCGGAAGGGGCCGCTCGCCGTCCGGACGAGCGCTCCGAGGTACGCCCCGCTACCGACTGCCGCGCCGAGATCGCGGGCCAGCGCCCGGACGTAGGTCCCCGCGGAGCACTCGAGCTCGATCGTCGCGAGCGGGCGGTCCGGCTCCGACTCGTCCCACGCCGTCACGTCGAGGGCGTAGATCTCGACGTCGCGCGGCTGGAGCTCGACGGTCTTGCCCGCACGGGCGAGCGCGTACGCGCGTCGCCCGCCGACCTTCACGGCGCTGAAGGCCGGCGGCGTCTGGGTGATGCGTCCGCGGAACCGCTCGAGAGCGCCTTCCACGACCTCGCGCGTCACGGCCGGGCCGGCGACCGGCTCCAGCTCGCCTTCGAGGTCGTCGGTCGAGGACGTCGCGCCGAAGCAGACCGTCGCGCGATACCGCTTGCTGTCGCCGAGGTGGTACTCCGCGACGCGGGTCGCGCGGCCGAGGAAGATCGGCAGGACGCCGCTCGCGAACGGGTCGAGCGTTCCACCGTGGCCGACGCGCTTCGTCGCCGCGAGGCGGCGGATGAGGGCGACGACGTCGTGCGACGTGGGGCCGGCAGGCTTCGCCACGACGAGGATGCCGTCGAGGCCGGGGCCCACGGGACGATCGCGGCGGGGTCGCTCCCCCACTCCGTCAGGCGCTCCCCAGGAGGCTGCGGGCCTCGGCCAGCACGAGCGGGACGGCCTCGTCAAGCGGCTCGCGAATCGTCGCGCCGGCCGCCCGGGCGTGGCCGCCGCCACCGAAGCGGCCCGTCAGCACCGTCGCGTCGACGCCCGCGGGACGCGTCCTGACGCTCAGTCGCGTCGAGCCGTTCGACTCCTTGAGGAGCATCGCGATCTCCGTCGACTCGCCCTGCGCGAGGAGGTCGATGATCCCTTCGCTGTGCTCGGGGCGGGCGCCGGTCGCGGCGAGGTCGGCGTCGCGCAGCGTCGACCAGACGAGCCGCCCGCCGCCCTCCGACTCGAGCCGGCCCAGGACGACGCCGAACAGGCGGAGCTGCTCGATCGGCTTCGTCCGGTACAGGCGCCGCGAGACGTCCGACAGCGGCGCGCCGGCCTCGACGAGCGCCGCCGAGACCGCAAGCGTTCGCGGCGTCGCGTTCGGATGGGCGAACGTCGCGGTGTCCATGACGATGCCGGTCATGAGCGCCGTCGCGAGCGCGCCGTTTCCGAGGCCCAGGGGCAGGCCCAGCCGCACTGCGAGCAGCGCCGACATCTCGCAGGTCGCCGCGGCCACGGGGTCGATCCAGTCGCCGACGCCGCCACTGTCGTTCGAGGCGTGGTGGTCGATGACGACCCGCGAGAGCTCCCTGAAGAGTGCCGGGTGTCGTTCGCGCACGGCGCCGATGCGGTCGAGCGAGCCGCAGTCGGAGACGACCAACAGGTCGTAACGCCCGTCCGGGTCGGGATCGGTTCGGAACCGCTCGACGCCGTCGAGGAAGTCGTAGAGCGCCGGGACGGGGTCCGTGCAGACGGGCGTGGCCTTCGCCCCCAGCGCCTCGGCGATCCGGCAGACGGCGAGCGTCGAACCGACGGTGTCGCCGTCCGGGTTCTCGTGCGCGACGGCCAGGATGTTGCGCGCGCCACGGATGCGATCGACGACGACGTCGGGGACGGCGCTCGCGTACGGGCCGAGGTCGACCGTCACGGGCGGCGCCTCCGCGTCCGGCTCGGGCGGCGCCCCGGCCGTCCCTCATCCGAAACCCAACCGGGGGTGGGCTCGGCCGTGTCGCCGGGCTTCGGCAGGCGTGGGACGGGCGTCGGCAAGGACTCGCCCGATGCCGCTTCGTCGACCGGCGTGTGACCTTCCTCCAGCTCGTGGAGCAGCTGGAGGACGCGCGTTCCGCGCTCCGCGGAGTCGTCGAGCCGCACCTGGAACTCGGGGATCCGCTTGAGTCGCAGCCGGGTCCCGAGCTCGCGCCGGACGAAGGACATCGCCCGGTCAAGCGCCGCGACGGTCTCCTCGCGCTCGGTCTTCTGGCCGATGACGCTGACCCAGACCCGGGCGTGCCGCAGGTCGGGCGCCGTCTCGACGTCGGTCACGGTGACGAAGCCGATTCGCGGATCCTGGATCTCGCGCGCCAGGATCTCGCCGATCTCCTGGCGCAGCAGCTCATCGATTCGGTTCGTTCGCTGTGTCATTGGGCAGCTCGAGGGACGAGGAAGCGACGTCAGGCGCTCGCGACCCGGCTCACGGTTTGCGTCGTGAAGCACTCGATGACGTCGCCTTCCTGGATGTCGGAGAACGACGCGAGGCCGATGCCGCACTCGAAGTTCGCCTGCACCTCGCGCACGTCGTCGCGGAACCGGCGAAGCGAGTCGATCTTGTCGGTGGCGATGACCTTGCCGCTGCGCCAGATGCGCGCGCCGCCGCGGACGATCCTCCCGTCGGTGACGAACGATCCGGCGATCGTCGTGTTCTTGCCGACGCGGATGACCTGGCGGACCTCGGCGCGGCCCTCGACGACCTCCACGACCTCCGGCTCGAGCAGGCCCTTGAGGGCCGCGTCGATGTCGTCGGTCAGCTTGTAGATGATGTCGTAGAGGCGAACGTCGACGCCCTCGTTCTCGGCCGCGCGTCGCGCCGTGTCGGTGATCTTCGTGTTGAAGCCGACGACGATCGCGTTCGACGCCGACGCGAGCATGATGTCGTTGTCCGTGATGTCGCCCGCGCCCTCGTGCAGGATGTTGAGCCGGATGTCGTCCTGGCCGAGCTGCTCGAGCGCGTGGGTGATCGCGCCGAGCGAGCCCGAGACGTCGGCCTTGAGGATGATCCGCAGCTCCTTGGCCTGGCCGGCCTGGATCTGGCTGTAGAGGTCCTCCAGCGTCGCCCTGCCGCTGCCGTCGCCGCCGCGCGCGGCGGTGGTGGCCCGGCGCTGCTCGACCATCGTGCGAGCTTCCTTCTCGTCGCCGACGACCCGAAGGATGTCGCCGGCCTGGGGCACTTCCGAAAGGCCGAGGACGACGGCCGGCGTGGCCGGACCCGCGGACGTGATCCGCTTGCCCTTGTCGTTCTCGAGGGCCCGAACCCGGCCGAAGGTCTCGCCGACGACGATGATGTCGCCGACCTTGAGGGTGCCGGTCTGGACGAGCGCGGTCGCCACCGGGCCGCGGCCCTTGTCGAGCTGGGCCTCGACGATCGTGCCGATCGCCGGGCGTGCCGGATTCGCCCGCAGCTCCTGGAGGTCCGCGACGAGCAGGATCATCTCGATGAGCTCGTCGAGCCCGACCCGCGTCCGCGCCGATACCGGGACCAGCGGCGTGTCGCCGCCGAACTCCTCGATGACGACGTCGGCCTCGGCGAGCTCGGTCTTCACCCGATCCGGGTTGGCATCCGGCTTGTCGATCTTGTTGAGGGCGATGATGATCGGCACCTTGGCCGCACGGGCGTGGCTGATCGCCTCGAGCGTCTGGGGCATGACGCCGTCGTCGGCGGCGACGACGACCACCGCGATGTCGGTGACCTTCGCGCCGCGGGCCCGCATCGCCGTGAACGCCTCGTGACCGGGGGTGTCGAGGAACACGACGCGTTTGCCGTCCTTGACGACCTCGCTCGCGCCGATGTGCTGGGTGATCCCGCCTCGCTCGCCGGCCGCCACTTCGGTCGTGCGAATCGCGTCGAGCAGGCTCGTCTTGCCGTGGTCGACGTGGCCCATGACCGTGACGATCGGGGCACGGGGCGACAGCTCCGCGGCCGCGTCCTCCTCGAAGAGGACCTCCTTCGAGGCCTCGGGCAGCGCGCCGTTCGTCTCGCCTCCGGCGCTGGCGCCGGAGGCCGGCGCGGCCGCCGGGGCCGCCTCCGCGACCTCGTACCCGAGCTCGCTGGCGACGAGCTGCGCCGTGTCGCGGTCGATCAGCTGGTTGATCGTCGCGAAGATGCCGCTCTTGATGAGCTCGCGGATGACGTCCGCGGGGTTGACCCCGAGCAGGTCCGCCAGCTCCTTGACGGTGATCGTTCCGGGCAGCTCGATCGCCCCGCGCTCGCGCGGGTCCGCGACCTGGACCGGGGCCTGCTGGGCCGTGTCTCGGCGCGGCGGCTTGCGGGGGCCGCGCCGTCCGCGGGTTCCGCTCCTACTCCTTGCCACGCACTCCTCCTTCGTTCATCACTGTCATCGCCGCCAGTGAGGCGGCCAGCTCGGGCGGCAGTGGCCGATCGAGCGCCCGGCTGAGGGCGCCCCGGCCGACCGCGGTCTCGCGGCAGCTGCCATCCCGGCAGACGTAGGCGCCGCGGCCCGCGAGCCGTCCCGTTTCGTCGATCTCGATGCGGCCGTCAGGCGTTCGCACGATCCGCAGCAGCTCCCGTTTCGGCCGGACGGTCCGGCACGCGACGCAGGACCTGCTGGGGATCTCCCGCGCGGCCGTGATCAGGACACCTCCCCGCTCGTTGAGGCCTTCGCCTTCGTCCGGCGCTTCGCCGGGGCCGATTCGCTGGTCGCGCCGTCGCCGCTCGCGCCGTCGCCGCCCGCACCGTTGGCATCGAGCCCGTTGCCAACGGCCGGCTCAACGAGCGCATCGGCCGTCTCGGCGTCGCTTGGCTTCTTCGTCGCTCGCTTCGCTTTCGGCTTGGCCTTGGCCTCGGAGGTCGCGTCCGCGTCAGGCTCGGCGGCAACGTCGGCGGTGCCGGCCTCGGCCGGTTCCGCGGCAACCTTCTTCGCGCGCTTCGCCTTCGGCTTCGCCACCGCGGCGGCCTCGCCGCCGGGCGCCTCGCCGGACGCCGCAGCGGCCTCGCCCTCGGCCGGCACGTCCGGCTGGGACGGCGACGCCGCTTCCGCCGCCGCCCGGGCCTCCGCGGCCCGGGCCTCGGCCACCGACACGTCGCTTCGGATGTCGATCCGCCAGCCGGTCAGGCGGGCGGCCAGTCGGGCGTTCTGGCCCTCGCGGCCGATCGCCAGCGACAACATCCGCTCCGGCACGGTGACGTTCGCGATGCGGTGCTCCTCGTCGATGTCGACCGACAACACCTGCGCCGGCGACAGCGCGTTCGCGACGAACACCGCCGGGTCGTCGTTCCACGGAATGACGTCGATCTTCTCGCCGCCGAGCTCGGCGACAACCGCCTGGACCCGCGCGCCGCGCTGGCCGACCGTCGCGCCGACCGGGTCGAGGCCGTCCTGGCGCGAGGCGACCGCGACCTTCGAGCGGCTACCCGCCTCGCGGGCGATCGCCTTGACCTCGACGGTCCCGTTGTGAATCTCGGGCACCTCGAGCTCGAAGAGCCGCTTGAGGAAGCCCTTGTGGGTCCGCGACACGAAGATCTGCGGCCCGCGCGTCGAGCGCCGGACCTCGAGGACGTACGCCTTGACGTTCTGGCCGATCCGGTAGTGCTCGGCCGACGACTGCTCAGTCGTGGCGAGGATCGCCTCGACGTTCTTGCCGACGTCGAGGATGATCGCGCGCGGCTCGACCCGGTTCACCGAGCCGGTGATGAGCTCACCCTCGCGGCTCGCGAACTGGTCGAAGACGACGTCGCGCTCGGCCTCGCGAAGGCGCTGCAGGACGACCTGCTTGGCCGTCTGCGCGCCGATCCGGCCGAAGACCTCGCCGTCGAGCTGCTCGGTCTCGACGAGCTCGCCGACGGCGGCGTCCGGCTTGTGGGCGCGGGCCTCCTCGACGGTGAACTCCGTGAGCGGGTCGGCGACCTCGGCGACGGCCGTCCGGGCGCGGAAGACCCGGATCTTGCCGCTCTCCGCGTCGATCCGGACGTGGATGTCCTCGTCCCCGGCGACCCGCCGGTAGGCCGACTGGATGGCCTCCTCGACGGTCCGGATGAGCTGCTCCCGCGGGACCTGCTTCTCGGCGTTCAGCTGGAGGAGGGCACCGACGAAATCTCGACTCACGATGCGCCTCCCACGTCATTGCACGGTTCGGAACGTCCGCCACCGAAAAAAAACGTGGGGGTCACCCACGTCACGGAGCGGCCGTTCAGTTCAGGCGGGAGTATACACCGGGGTCCGTGGCCCCTCAATCGACGGCCAGGCCGTGAATTGGTGGTGCGCGGAGGCACCAGCTCGCATGTCGGCTCCAGGTCCTTGGGCGGGCCGGAATGTGCCGTGGGCGGCACGCCGGGCAGGGATCGGCCGCTCCGGCCCGCGCGGCGCGGTCAGGTCGAGCGGTAGACCGAGGCCCCCACGTTGCCGGCCTTGTCGATCGGGCTCACCGAGACCCTGAACTCGGCCGACCGCGGCAGGCGGATCGTGTAGCTCGTGCCCGTGTAGCCGACGGCGAGGTCCGACCAGACCCCTGCCTGCTCAATCCGGATGCGGTACGTCCCGACGCCGGACCCCGTGTCCGTCGCGACGTACTTCAGCCGCCAGGCGTTCGCGGTCGTCGACCACCACAGCGTCACCTTCGTCAGTCGCGGCTTCGTCGGATCGAGCAGCGTCCAGCCGGCCCGGATCGTGCTCAGGGCGCCGGCCTCGTCCCGGACCTGGACCCGGACGTAGCGCTTGACCGGGCTCGTCGACGCCGGGAGCGTCCACTCGGTCGCGATGCCGCAGCGGTCCTCCGAGCCCGCGCAGCGAACCCCGGGCGCCCGTCCGGCGACCGGCCGCCACGCGGAGAACGTCCCGCTGCCGTTGGCGAGGCGCATCTCGGTCACGGGTCGATCGTGGTTCGTCCAGCGGATCCAGACGGTGACCGCTCGGTCGTTCGTCGGGTTCGGCTCGATGCGGACCGAGCTGATGACCGGCGGGCCGAACGTCGAGCCGACGAGGTTCCAGTACCCGGCCTCGCCGCCGTCGTAGCCGAGGGCCCAGAAGCCCACCCCGGCCAGCCCGCGGCTGAAGACGAGCTTGAACTTCGGGAGGAACGAAGCCGGCGA
This sequence comes from Candidatus Limnocylindrales bacterium, assembly GCA_036556145.1. GTDB lineage: Bacteria > Chloroflexota > Limnocylindria > Limnocylindrales > CSP1-4 > JACDAV01. Next base: position 12,437 of record DATBKB010000061.1, read on the forward strand.
GTCGTAGTAGGTCTGGTAGATCGCGCCATCGACGTTGCGGACGAGGCGCGCCGACGACTCGATCGTATCGAGGTCGTGGGCCAGGACCGTGCCCTCGGCGAGCAGTGTCGAGAGGTCCTCGAACCGGAAGACCACGCCCGCCTCGCCCGAAACGCGCGCGGCATGGAGGTTGGCCGTCGTCGTGTGCCACGTCCGTCCGTAGAAGGGCAGGCCGAGGATCACGCGGTTGAGCGGCACGCCCTCGTCGGCGTACATGTCGAGCGACGCGGTCAGCGAGAGGCCGCCGTCGACGTGGACGAGCGGATCGATGCTGCCCACCGGCGACGTCCCCGCGCTCCGGTAGTTGTAACCCATGAGGAACGCCCGATCGACGCCGGCCGCGAGGGCCCGTCGGGCCATCCGTGCGCCCGACGTGTTGCCGTTCGTTGCCACCGACGAGAACGCGATCGCGTTGTCGGCTCGCATCCGGTCCGCGAGCGCGCCCGCCGTTGCGGCGTACGCGGCGAAGTACGTGCCGCTGATGAGCTCCACGTCGAGGTCGGCGCCGTCGAGACCACGCGATCGGACGAGCGCGGCCGCTTCGGCGACGAACGTGTCCTGGGCCGCCTGGTTCGAGAAGAACGCGGCGTTCCGCTCGGCCCCGAACGACGTGAAGGACACGATCGCCCGGACGCCCGCGGCATGCGCGCGCTCGATGACGGTCGTTGCCCGGTCACTCAGCAGCGCCTTGTAGCCCGCGCCCGACGTGACGAGATGTCCGTCGGCATCCATCCCGACGGAGAAGAACGCGATCGTCGTCAGCCGGTGGTAGTCGAGGCTGGCGACGGTCTCGTCGTTCATCTCCCAGTACGGGAGATAGCCCATGACCTCGGCGGTCAGGCGGTGGCTGAGCTGGTTCGCGCGGAGCGGGGTCGGCGCGGCGGCGACCGTGACGGGCGCGGCCACCGGCAGCGTCGAGGCGGCCAGCAGGAAGGCGGCGAGGGCACGGGCGAGCCGGTGACGGACCATCGCCGGGAGACCGTACGGACGGGCGACGGCTCCGAACAGACCGACCTTCGTACCGTTCGTGCGGAGTCCCCGGTGCGTGCGCGCACCGGGCCGCGACGTCTCGTCAGCGCGCGGGCACGGTCTCCGCCGACTCGGACGTCGTCCCCCGTCCGCGGCCGTACCGGCGCTCGACGTAGGCCTCGAGGATGGCGATGAACTCCGCGACGAGGCCCTCGCCGCGCAGCGTCCGGTCCAGCTTGCCGTCGATGAACACTGGCGCGACCGGTTCCTCGAACGTGCCGGGCAGGCTGATGCCGATGTCGGCGTGCTTCGACTCACCGGGTCCGTTGACGACGCAGCCCATCACCGCGACGCGGAGGTCCTCGACGCCCGAGTAGGTCGCGCGCCACTCCGGCATTCGGTCGCGCAGGTACGTCTGGATCTGCTGGGCCATCTCCTGGAAGAACGTCGACGTCGTCCGCCCGCATCCGGGGCAGGCCGAGACCTGCGGCAGGAAGGAACGCAGCCCGAGCGACTGCAGGATCTGCTGCGCCACTTCGACTTCGCGCTCACGGGGAGCGCCCGGCTCCGGCGTGAGCGAGACGCGGATCGTGTCACCGATGCCGTCGGTCAGGAGCAGCGCCAGGCCTGCGGTCGAGGCGACGATTCCCCTGTCCCCCATTCCCGCCTCGGTCAGGCCGAGGTGGAGCGGGTAATCGGAGCGCGCCGCGAGCAGGCGATAGACGTCGACGAGGTCGCGGACGCCCGACACCTTGGCCGAGAGGATGATCCGGTCGTGACCGAGCCCGGTCTGCTCCGCGAGCTCGGCGGAGCGCATCGCCGATTCGACCATCGCGTCGATCATCACGTCGCGCGCGTCGCGCGGCTCCGCCGCACGGGCGTTCGCGTCCATGAGCTCGGTCAGCAGCGCCTGGTCCAGCGAGCCCCAGTTCACGCCGATCCGGACGGGCTTGCCGTTGTCGATCGCGACCTGGACGATCGTCCGGAAGTTCTCGTCGTGCCGCTTCGCCCCGACGTTGCCCGGGTTGATCCGGTACTTCGCCAACGCTTTCGCCGTCGCCGGGTACTCGACCAGCAGCTGATGGCCGTTGTAGTGGAAGTCGCCGATGATCGGGACGTCGACGCCGAGGCCGTGCACGCGCTCGACGATCTCCGGGACGGCGGCAGCTGCGGCGTCCGTGTTGACGGTGATCCGAACGAGCTCGGAGCCGGCGTGAGCGAGACGCGCGACCTGGATCGCGGTCGCGTCCGGATCGGCGGTGTCCGTGTTCGTCATCGACTGGACGACGATCGGATGGGCGCTGCCGACGAGGACGCCGCCGACGTCGACCGTGACGGTCTGTCGTCTAGAGATGGCAACCTCCACGAGGTATTGGCGCACGCTCACCGAGGGCGGAGGCGACGCTCCTGCGAGCCATCCGCCCGAGGTCTACGTGGCGCCGCCGCGGATGATGTCGAACCACGTCACCCAGACGAGGAACGCCATCAGGAAGACGAAGCCGACGAAGTACGTCACGCGCTCCGCCTGGACGCTGATGCGCCGTCCGAAGATCGACTTGAGGACGATCATCAGCATCCGGCCGCCGTCGAGCGGCGGGAAGGGCAGCGCGTTGACGAGGGCCAGGTTGGCCGACAGGATCCCGGCGACATAGAGCGTGATGATCGGCCCGAAGCTCCAGAAGGCCTGGCCGATCTGCTGGGCGATTCCGATGGGGCCGGTCACGCCACTCGGCGGCGCCGTCGGGTTCGTCACGAACGAGCGGACGACGTTGCTCAGGCCCTCGATGATCAGGCCGAACCACGCGCCTGTCTCCTCGACCGCGATCCGCGCTGACGTCGCCGGATCGTGCCCGGTGTACCGCCCGTAGTAGTCGATGAGGACCGGCTCGGTCGAGCTCGGGCCGACGCCGAGGGGCCCGCGCGTCTCGGTCACCTCGGAGCGCGGCCGCAACGTGACCGTCAGCTCCTCGAACCGGCCGTCCTTGCGGTGGACGCCCAGCGTGATCGTCTCGCCGGCGTGCGCCCGAAGGTCGGTGATCGGATCGACCTGGTTCACGTACCGGCCGAACATGTCGTACGCCGTGCCGTTGATCGAGATGATCGAGTCGCCGCCCTCGAGGCCCGCGCGATCGGCCGGCGATCCGGGCTCGACCTGCGGGAAGCGCAGTCCGTAGAGCGGCGTCGCGAGCATCGCGATGAGCAGGAAGATCGCGAGCGCGAGCAGCAGGTTCATCGCGACGCCGGCGAGGAGGATGACAAGCCTGACGGGCAGCCGGGCGTTGACGAACGAGCGCGGATCGTCGGTGTCGTCGCCGTCCTCGCCCTCGAGCTTGACGAAGCCGCCGATCGGCAGCCAGTTCAGTGTGTAGAGGGTCTCGCCCGACGACCGGATGACCTTGGCCCGCGGTGGAAAGCCGATGCCGAACTCGAGCACGCGGACGTTCGCGAGCCGCGCGGTGACGAAGTGACCGAGCTCGTGGACGACGACGAGCGTCCCCAGGATGAGGAAGAACAGGACGATCGTGACGACGTTCTGGAGGAGGTCCATCAGGCGCTCCTGCCCACCGCGCCCGTGGCATAGGCCGCGCGCACCTCCGCGTCGAGGGCGATGAGCTCGTCGACGT